>DASYJQ010000156.1:0-2918 GCA_035996265.1 Saccharimonadales bacterium (SeqCode) | reverse complement strand
CAATCCTGTGCGTCGGCGAAACGCAGCACGAACGCAAAGAGGGGCACACCAAGCAAGTGCTCCATGACCAAGTTACCACCGCCCTCAGCAACCTGACTGCCCGCGAAGTGCGTGACGTGGTCATTGCCTATGAACCGGTCTGGGCCATCAGTACCTTCCAGGGTCAGCTAGCCAAACCGGACGAAATTGAAGCAGCAATTAAGTACATCCGCTACCAGGTAGCCCATTTATACGGTGAAAAGGTAGCCGCCGATATGCGCGTGCTTTATGGCGGCAGCGTTGACGACAACACTGTCCGTGGTTATATCGAAGTTGAAGGCTGTGACGGCGCCCTGGTAGGCGGCGCAAGCCTCAACCCTTACAAGTTTGCCGGTATTATCGACGCCGCGTATCGGTTACAAATAGGCAATGGCAATGAATCCTGATCCTTCGCGCCCAGTAACACCGGTACCTGCACGCAAGGTATTTGATGTCACGCGCCCCGGTCGCGCCCAGCCCAATAGCACCAGTAAGCCGGTAATAGTCGGCCACCGGCCGGTTGTTTCTGACCCGGCAGTGACGATGAGCGGCATTGGCGCCCGTCCGATGATGAACACACACAAAAAGATTTCAATTACGTCGCACGACGACATGTCGGCACAAAGCACGTCGGCCCCTGAACCGCAGCCGTCTGCTCCCGTATCTCCACCGGCGCACACTGAGCCGGATCCAATAAGGACGCATGCCGCCGCCGCATTCCCGTCAGCGCCGGCTTCTGCGGCGCTGAGCCCCGCCCTGGTGGCTGCTGCAACGGCGGCGCCTGCGCCGCCCAAACCCAGCGTTATGCCATGGGCGCTCCCGTCAGCCAAGCCAACCCCGCCTGCGCCAGCCGCGGAAGCTCCCGATCAAACCGAGCACGTCAGTGCGCCGGCCATACCTATAGATATCATCGCCGATGACGCCGCCCCTGACGACGACCTGCTAGCCGCCATGCCGGCGCCGGTTGCCGATGAACCCGAGGAGATCCCGATGGTTTCCCAGCAGGTAGGACCCAAGGAATTCCCCTGGAAATGGGTCGTTCCGATCGTAATTATTGTAATTCTGGCTATAGTAATAGTCGACATCCTATTGGATGCCGACTTCCTGAGCTGGGGTATTCCGCATACCCACTTTTTCTAGACTGGGGAGTTGTAGTCAGTCTTGATCTTCGAAGTAATCATATAGAACTCACGGTCTTTGGATTTCGTAGCCTGGATAACATCAAAACCATTGCGGTCAAACTGTTCAACGCGCTCAACCATATTTTTGTGCCAGTGTCTCCAAATGAGAACAGGCTCGTTTTTACGGAACTCAATATCACGCGGGCCGTTAGGCAGTTCAAGCGTAACGCATAAGTCAATTTTAGGCCGTATGCTGATGGAACGCGCCCGTTTGTCTTCATCGAACACCTGCTCGACGTCATAAAGTGACTCGTCGATATTTAAGAAGTCCAGAATAATCCCGTCCTGGATAGGTACTTTGCGGTCGGACGTATAGTAGTCGAAGTACCGGCGAGTCTTCGGCGTGTCAAGGTAACCGCTGTTTATGAGTACGTCATTAATACCCAGGCTATTGTTAATCACCTGTAATACTTGAGTCGGCGACCGGAAGTTGGCCAGTGTACCGCCTAGCAGGAAGACCAGGTTGGCTGTTTTGCTGTCCGCAAAATCATTGGCCGGGAAATCATTGAAGCGTTCATACGTTATGTCCCTCAAGTGGGGTTCAATCTGTATTGAATCGCCGAACCACGTCTTAATGTTTCTCTCCAAAATAGTCAACATGTCCTGGCTGATATCGACAGGGACATACCGGTTAAGACGGCCCTGTTTTAGGAGCCGTTCCAGCGTAGGCCGGACTGGCAGACCATTGCCTGGTCCGAGGTCGATGACATTGATTTTTTCAAAACCCTCGAGCAATTGATCAATGCTGGCTGCGGTCATCCTCATTATTTCCGCAGTACTATTTAGTATGTTTGGTGCTTTTTCGTCTTGCAGACGATTTGCATACTTATCCCAATCTGCGGCCCCGCCGTCGACGTAGGTGTACTGCAGCGGTGTTTCGTGGTGGATGGTGATATTCGAGATAATATCAAGGATTTGTTTATGATTATAAAGTTCGTAAAAAACAGGCTTCGGCACAAGCTTCTTTGCGCCGCGCGTGTTGATATATTTTTTGCCCTTTTCTACCAGTTCCTGCACGATAAGCGTGTTTTTTGTAGTATTGGCAACAAATTCTTTACCATTATTTTCAAAGAGTTGGAGGTCGAGTTTGCCCTGGTGCGTGGCGTCAATCCAATTACGCACTGATTTTTCAGAAACGTTGTATAGCATCGCAAGTTCGGTATTTTTAAAATATTTCATTAATTCTTCCTGTAACTAATCTATTATAGACCAAATGTTGTTTTTTATCACCTTGACATGTTCCGAAAGGTAGACGTATCATTTATACAGGCTGCAACGTTATATTGCAAATACAGCAATAATATACTCAGTAATGAGTATCATACGAAGCAGTCTGTTCTATCTGGAAAGACAAACAGAATAACAAAATGATCATTAATACGAGGGTAATCAGGGAGTGGATACATTATGTTGGAAGCCGCCGCACCTAAGCGAATGAAAGATTTTTTTATCATTGGCCCCGCCATGCAGCCGGATAACGGTGTGCTGGAAGCGATCTATTCGTTGTTATACTTGCCACCAAACTACAAGCTCATGCTCTCGTCTGTCATGTCCGAAGACACGACATTCCGCGAAGAAATCAACGCCGCTATAGAACAAAATGCACTCCACGAACGAGTGCATTTTGTTAATCAGGGCAATTCCGTGCGCAGCCCTGAGGCATTTGCCAGCGCCGCCCTCAAGATGAGCCGTACGGCGCACTAAATTACAGCACTAAAC
>DASYJQ010000155.1:0-5028 GCA_035996265.1 Saccharimonadales bacterium (SeqCode) | reverse complement strand
AAAAACCGCTACGCCTTGCGCCGGGAAGGCGCCGAACCGATCGAAACGCCGCAGATGAGCACCATGCGCATTGCTATGGGTTTAAGTTTTAACGAAGCAGACCCGACCGCGGCCGCACTCGGCTTCTACGAACACATGAGCAAGCTGGAGTACTCACCCGGCGGCTCAACACGTATCAATGCCGGCAGCTCCTTTCCGCAACTCAGTAATTGTTTCTTGATGGAAATCCAGGACGACATGGAATCAATCGCCAAAGGGATCCGCGACGTCATGTGGATGAGCAAAGGCACCGGCGGCATCGGCATCGGCATGACCAAGCTCCGCGCCGAAGGCTCGCCAGTAAAAAGCACGAACACGGTATCAACTGGACCGATTCCGTTTATGAACGTCGTCGACGCGGCGTTGCGCGCCGTCAGCCGCAAAGGCAAAAAAGCCGGCGCCGCCGCGCTCTACATGGAAAACTGGCACAGTAATTTTCCGCAGTTCCTTGACCTCAAACAAAACTCAGGCGACCCGTATTTGCGCGTCCGCACGGCTAACACCGCTGTGCTTATCAGCGACGAGTTTATGCGGCGCGTCGAGAAGAACCAACCATGGTACCTGTTTGACCCGGCCGAAACTGCCGACCTGTGCGAGCTATACGGTTCGGCCTTCAGCAAGCGGTACCGCGAATACGTTGCGCTCGCCGAAGCCGGCAACATGCGCGCCTTTGAAAAGATAAGCGCCCGCAAACAGTTCCGGCAAATCCTGATTGTGCTGCAAGCGACCTCGCACCCGTGGCTCACCTGGAAAGACACCATTAATGTCCGAGCCCTGAATAACAACGCCGGCACCATTCATTTATCAAATCTATGCACCGAAATTACCTTGCCGCAGGATGCCGAAAATATCGCGGTATGCAACCTGGTCAGCATTAACTTGTCTGTACATCTGAACGATGACAGTACATGGGACTGGGAACGGCTCGCCGCCAGCACACGTTCGGCCATCCGGCAGCTGGACAATTTGGTGGATATCACCAAGACGCCTATACCACAGGCGATGCACAGCAATATACAGAACCGTGCGCTTGGCCTCGGCGTTATGGGTTTCACCGACGTCGTCGAAAAGCTAGGGTATAGCTACGAAAGCGAGGAGGCCTACGATCTTATTGACCAGCTGACTGAATTTATCAGCTACCATTCCATTGACGAAAGCGCCGGTTTGGCCAGCGTTCGCGGCAGCTACCCGAATTTTAAGGGTTCGGGTTGGAGCAAGGGCTTGCTGCCCTTTGACACGCTTGATGCCGCCGCACAAGACCGGCATGTAAAAATAGACGTCACTCGTAAAACACGATTGGACTGGGACGGCCTGCGCGCCAAAGTCAAAAAAGGCATGCGCAACGCCACGCTTATGGCGATTGCCCCAACGGCGAACATCGCTCATGTGGTCGGTACAACCCCTGGCCTTGACCCCCAGTTCAGTCAAATTTTCAGCCGGGCGACATTAAACGGCAAGTTCCTGGAAGTAAATGTTAACCTAGTCAACGACTTAAAAAAGCTCGGCCTGTGGAATGAAGTAAAAGAAGATGTGCTGCGCTTGCAGGGCGATCTGACCGAAATTGAAGCCATACCCTGCCACTTAAAAGAAGTGTACAAAACCAGTTTCCAGCTGAGTCCGTATGCGTTCATAGAGGTTGCCGCTAGAGCCCAGAAGTGGATCGACCAGTCTATAAGCCGCAACATGTATCTCGAAACCCGCGACATCGACGATATGGTGAATATCTACACTACTGCTTGGAAAAAAGGCCTGAAAACTACTTATTACCTACATGTTAAGCCGCGCCACACAGCAGAACAAAGCACGATAAAAGTAAACAAGGCGACGAACCTCGGTCCAACAAAAACCGGCTTTGGTTTTGCGCGCGCCACATAAGGAGGCACCATATGGCAACATCAAGCAGTTCGAAAATTCAAAAGCTCATAAACGACATCGGTACCTTGGATGACAACGACGAGAACCTAGAGCAAAAGCTGCAAAAAATCGCCGAAGCAGTTGCAGCCGAACAGCAAAAGATGCGTACGGCACTCACCGGCCAGTCAGATATAGGCCCGGTCGACCCGGCTGACGCCTTTGCCTGCGACGGGTGCCAGTAGTACATAACTAACACGTAAGATAACAGGAGCAATACTATGTCAAAAATACTCGGGACCGGCATTCAGGACGGCCTACTACTTAAACCAATCCACTACCAATGGGCAATGGATTTATACGATCAGGCTGTGGCTAACACCTGGTTTCCTAACGAAATTCAGCTTGGCCAGGACTTAAGCGACTGGAAAAAAATGAGCGACGAAGAGCGTCACGCCCTGACCTTTTTAATGAGCTACTTCAACCCTAATGAGCTGCTCGTGAACAAAGCATTGGCTTTTGGCGTCTATCCGTACGTTAACGCTGCCGAATGTCATCTGTACTTGGCTAAGCAAATGTGGGAAGAAGCCAATCACTGCATGAGTTTTGAATACGTACTGGAAACATTCCCCATCGACCGCGACAAAGCTTACGCCGCGCATGTCGATACGCCCAGCATGGCGCGCAAAGAAGCATTTGAAACTAAGTTCATCAAACGCATGACCGAACAAACGCTCGATATTACGACTACCGAGGGCAAAAAAGACTTCATCCGCAACCTGATTGCCTACAACATCATCCTCGAAGGCATCTGGTTCTATAGCGGCTTTATGGTGGCGCTCAGCTTCCGGCAGCGCAATTTGCTGCGCAACTTCGCCAGCCTCATCGAATGGGTGGTGCGCGACGAAAGTCTGCACCTCAAATTTGGCATCAACCTTATCCTGACCGTCCTCGAAGAAAATGAAGACCTGCAAACAGAAGAGTTCGCCGCTGAAATCAAGCAAATGATTTTAGACGGCGTAGAGATGGAGGAAGCCTATAACCGCGACCTCCTGCCCAATGGCATCCTGGGGCTAAACGCCGACTACATAAATCAGTACGTCAGATATCTGGCCGATCGCCGGCTCGAAGAACTCGGTTTTGCACCGCATTATAAAGTGAGCAACCCGGCAAAATGGATGGCCACCGCCAACGACACGCTACAGTTGGTAAATTTCTTTGAAGCTACCAACACCAGCTACGAAGTCAACGCCTCACGCGCTAAAACTCCCAAGAAGCGCTAAGCCATGTACCGCATTACCCTTGCCGCACCACACAAAACAGCGCCGACAACCGGCACGCTGATTGCAATATGTGCATTCATCGTCACCATAGTCGGCGCTATTCTGATCATCAACCCGAAGTAGCCAACGAGGCCGGTTACTACTTGTCTTGCAGTACTGACAAAACGTTGCCGGCCGGGTCTTTAAACCAGGCGATGTCCGGGCCTTGGTTGCGCGACAAGCCGCGGGCGATACCTTTTTCGTCGGTCATGCCATCATAATGTTCAAAAGTAACACCTTTGGCTTCAAGCGCTTCAACAGCCTTTTCGATGTCATCTACCGGGAAATTGAGGATAGTGAATGTGGCCGGTTCATGGTTGTCTTTTTCGTAGACAAAAGTCGGATTGCCGCCGGCAATTTTTAGGAGCAGCCCCATGCCTTCCTTCTCGCTGACATCGAGGCCAAGCGTCTGGCCATAAAAATCCTTGGCAGCTGCCAAGTCGTTAACTGAAAATCCACTGAATGCGTGCGTATCTTTAAACATATCGTCCCCCTATTAATTACCTTATTGTACGGCTAATAAGTTCGTAGCGATATAGCTATAGGACTTTGACTGTGCGCCAGTCGCCGCCGTACAATTCGCCGACAGCCTGGCTGAGGGCGTTCACGTTTGCGGCGCGGAGCGCAAGCACGTCAAAATTGCCTTGCTCGCGATCGATATTGACTGAAGCTGTCAGGTCGATGCCGACGGCTGTGCCGTCTGCCAGCTCATCGTAATTAATACAGTGGTCACTAAAGCCGCACAGAGCCTCGGCGCCCAGGTAGGTGAACATCCTGCCGGAGGCCCGTTTGTCAAAGTTCATGTTGTAGGCGATGTTAAAGCAATTAGTCCCGATGCCGATGCTTTCGGCAACAGCGTGCTGCGCCAAATAGCCGTTGATCCGGCTCTCATCTACCGACTGTAACTTCGGCCGGTCTAAAAGCAGCAGAGTCCGGTCGCCGTGACTATAGGTACGCTGCACCAACCCGTGATAGTCTGTAAACCAATCAATCCGGGCTCGTCTTTCGGCCGCCTCTAGGCGCGGAGCAAGCGAACTATAGAAATCCATAATGTATGTATTATAACATGTTTATGCTATTAGGTCTATGCCTGCAATACATCGCATTGACGTAAAGGGCGGTGGCGTTCACAATGCAAGTATGCAAACCGCCAGCGACAGTCACGCGTCAAAAAAAGTAATCGGAATCGTCGTCGGTAGCGTTGTTTGCGCAGGGTTATTCTGGCTGCTGCCCACAGCTCACGGCGTCGCCAACGCAGTCGCTTCGCACATGCGTGTCGCGATTGCAGCGCTGGCTACGGCGTTGTATACCGGCTCGGCGGTGTGGCTCATTAGTAATTTGCACTTCTTTAAGGCCAAACTCCGTACCGCCTATGCGCTGGTAGGTGTTGGTTTTATCGCGTTCAGCCTAGCATTACTGCAGCTGCCGATATTCGGCATGCTCAATTTGTGGGATTCATTCTGGATTTCGTCCGGCGCCGCGATTGTGGTATTCCTGCTCACGACAGTGCTTATCTATGCCGGCATGCGTCAGTACGTTCGGCTGGTACACGCCAAAAGTCCGGCACAATCATACCGGCTAATAGTGGTTATCACGCTGGTATTCGCTTTGATAACGCTGTATATTTCGCCGCACCTTGTGTGGTATCCGAACGTAAAAGGCCTGCCCACCTACCTGGCGGCGGTGGCGGCATCGTTAGGTTTCTTAACGGGAGCAGCTGTGCTGGGCTGGCGTTTGTCTCGCACCATGGGCGCCTCGTATCGGGACGCCATGCGCTGGTTGGCTATTGCACTGACTGCCCTGGCCGTTGGCGCAC
>DASYJQ010000154.1:0-1778 GCA_035996265.1 Saccharimonadales bacterium (SeqCode) | reverse complement strand
TTTAGCATGACAACTTCTGGAGATTACTACATGAAAAAATCGCTTCTCGCACTCGCGGTACTGGGTGCTTTCGCAGGCGTTGCACAAGCTCAAACCAACGTCACTCTTTACGGCTCGATCGACGCCGGCCTGCGCCGCGTGGACAAGGCTAATGCTGCTGGCGATAGCAGATGGACCATGGGTTCGAACGGCACATTCCAGTCCAACCGCATCGGTTTCAAAGGCGTTGAAGATCTGGGCGGCGGGCTGAACGCGCACTTCACTCTGGAATCCGGCTTCAATTCCGGTACCGGCGCATTCGACAACACTACCAACCAGCTGTTCCAGCGGACTGCTTCCGTCGGCTTGGGTGGCGCATGGGGCTCGGTTGATCTGGGACGTCAATACACGGTTGCCTATAGAACTACTGCCGTTTACGACCCGTTCAACTACAAATTCACCACCCTTATTCCTGTTTCCGGTCTCGCATTGTCGGGTTCGCGCTTGAACAACGACGTTCAGGGCACCGCAGTATTCGGTCCTGTGACGGCACGTGCGGAATACGCTCTGGGTGAAGTAGCAGGTTCCACCAGCGCCGGTTCGACCAAAGCAATTGGCGCGACCTTTGCGTCCGGTCCGTTCAGCGCTGGTGCTGCTTACTCCAAGCGCAGCGCCGCTCCCATCGCTACCGGCGCTTCCATTACTACCGCTCTTAATAGTACCGATGGCAAGAACTGGACCGTTGGCGGCGCGTTTGCCACAGGCCCATTCCGTGTAGCTGCCGGCTATATGGATGAGAAGCTGGAGCCTATAGGAATTTCGATCAAAAACAAAAGTTACTGGGCTGGTGGTAGCTACAATTTCACAGAAGCCATGGCACTGACCGCTGGTTATTATCGTTTCAAGACCACTCCTACCGGTTTTGCCGAAGGCAAGAGAGATCTGTTCATCATAGGCGGTACTTACGCTGTGTCCAAGCGTACCAACTTCTATCTTGATGTTGATCGCAACAAATTCACGGGCTCTGGAGTTACGGCCTCTAGTACCGCCGGAACCGGTCTCACCCCGATCAGCTCAAGCTCTATCGCCGGTGCCGGCGTCGACAAGGCAGTCGGTGTTTCCGTTGGTATCAACCACGTGTTCTAAGCAATCCAATAACGTTTGCACCGACTGCAGTGATCAATCACTGCTTTCGATGCAAAACAAGCCGGTTAATAGCTGCCTTGTGTTCTCAGATGAAATTGAAAGGCCCACATTCTTGTGGGCCTTTTTTTAATCATCAGCATCTGCACCCAGTCTTTCCTTGACGGCGCAAACCTGTTCATCGGCAGTCGCACTGATGTCCTCTCAGTTGCAAGATGGAAGCTCACAGGATTGCGCGGCGCTCGTTGCATCTCCGCAACGACCGGCTACTCGGATTGTTAAAATGATGCAATAATATAAACCATAATAACGAACGGTCGTTCGTTATTATCTAAATAAAAAAATAGCCTACCGAACGTTAGCGCCAGTTCGAATTGTCGGTAGTTAATCATGAAGGCATGGAGACAACAATGAGATTAAAATTACTCGTCGCTTTGATCGGCGCCGGTCTTGCGGCGCCCGTATTGGCGCAATCGAATATCACCATTTACGGCATCGCAGATACAGGCATTCAAGTCTCCAGATTCGGTAACGGAACTCAATACAATATGGCTAGCGGCATCGCCGATGGCTCGCGGTTGGGCTTTAAAGGCACAGAAGATATAGGCGGTGGCTACAAGGCGATTTTTACCCTGGAAGCGCGCGTCGAACTCGAT
>DASYJQ010000153.1:0-8093 GCA_035996265.1 Saccharimonadales bacterium (SeqCode) | reverse complement strand
GCGCTTACCGGTCATGCTTGTATTGTAACAAAAAGTTTATGGCCGCCCCTTATAATAAGTAGGATGAGCAAGAGCGCCTAAGACTTTGATTCGCTACGGAGCAGCAGACTAAGCGCGTAAAATGGCCGTTCGGATAACGTGACATGTATGTTAGTCTGGGCGGCGATTTCAGCCGGCTCGCCGTCAAATTGTGCAAACGTTGTCTGGTGCACCGTAAAATCGTCCCGGTCATGGGTAAACTTTGCAGACAGGCGTTTTTGCATGAGCGCCAGTGTCCGCGGTAGAGCCGAGAGGAGCCGTTTATTTTCCAGGGTATGTAAATAAAAGACATGATCAGTCAGTTTGAGCGGCAGGCGGTCTATTTTGGCGAACCGTGACCCGTTGGCAAAGGTGCGTTCGTACGCGATTTTTAAATTCCCCTGCTCTTTAACGGCGAACGTCGGGGCTTCCATGAGCGCACTAAAGCCGGTTATGAATTCGACGATAAACCGTCCGCCCGGCAAACGATGTAACGGATTATTGCGGTTTCGCGGTTCATTGAGCTTAGCGGCCGCAAACGCGGTGGCCCCAAAACTGGCATAGCAGGCAGCGATGCGGGTGACCGGCTTGCCGTGATGCGGGGTCAATTTGCAGGCCAGCGGGTGGATGGCCACGACCTCCCCCTTCGTGAGTACCGTCGCCAGGCGTGTGCGGTACGAAGTGCCATTGAGCATGTGCGCCAAATCGTTGGCGTTGCCGCCCCACAGCGGCAATATCGGTGTTTTGCGGGCGCTCTCCGGCAGGCCGGGCATCTGCAGTAGCGTTTCTATGGCCATATTGACCGTGCCATCGCCGGCCGCAATACACAATAATGCGTGCGGCCCGAGCAGGCCGGCGTACTGGCGTAATAATTTTTGGTTCGGCGCCGCACCGCCGGCTACCGTTTCTATGACAACGACGCGTTCATAACCGAATATTTTTTGTAGCTCTGCAATGCGCCGCTTCCCCTGCGCTGCGTGTGTACTGGCCGGATTGCGCAAGACCAGCGCGTGCGTAAAGGCCAGGTGCTTCATCACTTGCCGCCGATGGCCCGGTACATGGCCCGGGCTTGCTCAAAGCCGATCACCCAGCCGGTTTGCCGGATGCTGCGGTACAGCGGCGTCTGTAATAATGTACCGTTTGGATTGTACACTTCCGGGAAACCGCCGTAGTGCAGCATGTTTTTTTCGTAGGCTTTGATGTGTTTACCGGCTGTTTTAAGATACGAGGCTTGGCCGGTGTGTTTATACAAGAGCAAGAGCGCTTTGATGTATTCCATACCCCAAAAACTCCATATGGCATCGCCGCCGTATGAAGCAACCGCCAAGCGCACGACAAAAAATTGCCGGTGGCGGCGGGTGTCCTGGTGATATTTTAAGGGGAATGGTTTGTCGATTCCCTGCTGCTGGATGTAAGCAATGCTGCGAATAAAATATGGCCGCTCACCTTTGAGCGCCGGGTTCAAAAAGCCGGTGACCAGCACGATGAGCCATTCGGATGAATAATATGCCTGCTGCATGCCCTCATCGGACAGGTCTTCCAGGAAATGCCCCTGCTCCGGCAGCCAGAATGTTTTTATGATTCGTTTTTTAAGCGCCGCCAGGAACGCAGTATCCGGCGGGATGAGCCCCCTGTCCATGGCCAGCCGGGTGGTCTTCCAGAAGACGACGTTATCATAAAAAGAACAGTCGCGACGGGTAATGTCTTTGGCGCCCGACAGATGGATACCGCGTTTAATGAGCCCGGTCGCTTCGTTAAAGACAGTTGTCCGGTAGTGGGTGTAGAGGGCCTGTAGCGTGTCGCGATATTGATCTGCCAATGCGCTAGTTGCCGGCACGGTATCGAGTACGTGGCGGGCCGTGCCATAGGGGGCGGGTGTAGCTGTCTCTGTACCTTGGAGCGCGGCCAAGGCGTATAGCAAACTGTAAACGGTATCCGGCGGATAGGCGTATATATTGACACAGGTCGCCCGGTAGGCGCCCGTCGACACGATGGTGGTGGTCGGAATGGGGTACTTTTCAAAAACGCCGAGCGCGTACGCCAGCGTTTGCAAGTACACGGTCTGGCGATTGTGCCAGTCTGTTTCAGTGCTTTGGATACGCCTGTCCAGCATCGGGTAGTAAAAAACGCCCAAGTTGCGTACGAACAGCGCGCTAAAATGGTCGCCGGATATCAATAGTAGTTTGCGGGGGTTAAAGCGGTGGGCATGGATGTCGGCGATAATGCCGTCTATTGTCCGGGCGCTGGAACGGGGGCTGCGCACATAGCGCGACGATAAAATATGGACAAAGTTTTTCAAAATTACGAATACTTTCCAGGGGTAGGCTTGCCGGACGCCCAGCTTGTGGTTGTCATTCTTGGCTTGCAACGTGCCCTGGAGCGCGGCCACCACATACGGCCGCCTGATAATCGTAAGCCGGTTGAACGGGTTGGTCAGATAGGCGGCGCCCACCAATCCGCCGAGCAAAGCCAAGGTAATAAACAGTACGATCATCCTTGTTATAGTACCTGATCGCACGCCGTTGTCTATCGGTAGCGTGGGGTAATGGTACAATACTAGTGATGACGAAGACGATCGACGCCATTCGCACCCTTGTTCGCCGATATATGGCGGCAATCGCCCGGGGGCTCAATCGCCTGTCCGGTGGCCGGTTGCGCCCGGACACGGTGACGATTATCGGTTTTTTGATGCACATACCTATTGCGTTGCTTATCGCGATTCCTGGTTATGATCTTTTAGCGGCGGGGTTGTTGGTGGTATTCGGGTTATTCGACGCCCTCGACGGTGAACTGGCCCGCCTGCAAGGCCGGGCTTCAGCCGCCGGTATGTTGCTTGACGCCTCGACCGACCGCATGAAAGAAGTATTGCTCTACACCGGTATTGGCTATCTGTTAGCTTCAAGCGCACACCCGGCAACCGCGGCCTGGGCCGCTGCCGCCTGTGGCGCGTCGTTGTGTGTCAGCTACGTCAAAGCCAAAGGCGAAGCCGCTATCGCCAGCGCCGACACCAAAATACCGCACGCCACGCTCAATAGGTTGTTCAAAGACGGGCTGCTGACATTCGAAATCCGCATGGTCGTGCTTATAATCGGCTTGGTAAGCGGATATCTGGTTGTCGCGGTTGCGGTTATTACCATTCTAGCCACCTACACTGCACTGCAGCGCCTGGTGCGGATTAGCAAGGCGCTCAACAATGTATAAAATTGATCTGCACACTCATTCGGTAGCTTCGCCGGACGGATCGTTGCGCCTGGAGCATTACCAGCGGGCTTTAGCTGAAAAGCGCCTGGATTTTATCGCCGTTACCGACCACAACCGCATTGATTTTGCCGTCCAAGCCCAAGCCGGTTTAGGCAGTCAGATTATTGTCGGCGAAGAGATCACCGCCAAAGAGGGCGAAGTGATCGGGCTGTTTTTGCATGAAGCCGTGCCGTCCGGCTTGCCGTTAGCCGAGACTATCGAACGCATTAAGTCCCAGGGCGGCATCGTATATGTTCCCCACCCCTTCGAGACGGTGCGCAAAGGTTTGCCGGAGCGTATTATGGACCTTAACGCGGTGCGTATCGACATCGTCGAAATCCGCAACGGCCGGGCCGTCTTCCAGAATAAAGGCGTCCATGCCGAAACATGGGCACGGGTGCATACCAAACCAGGAGCCGCCGGCAGCGACGCCCACGGCTGGTACGGTTGGTGCAAAACATACACCGTTATCGATCGCACCCCCACTGCCGAGACAATTGCCGCGTCGCTACAAGCTGCTCGTTACATCGTAGGCAATCCGGGCGTCCGTGGTTTGGCCTACCCTAAATTTAACCGTCTGCGCAAGGTGTTTAAACGTGTTTAAAGATTTATTTTTCGCGTTGTGGTTCTTTTTGCCGGCGGCTATCGCCAATGTGACGCCGATTTTCGTGGCCAAAGCGCCGTGGTTCCGAAAGTTTAATGCGCCTATCGACTGCGGCCTTACCTTCCGCGGCAAGCGGATACTGGGGTCGCACAAAACCTGGCGCGGGTTAATCACCGGTGTAACTATGGCGACGGTAACGCTTGGCTTGCAGCAACTGGGCGTCATGCATGTCAGCTGGTTACATTCCGTAACATCACAAGTCGATTACACGATGTTGCCCACCTTGGCGCTCGGGCCATTGTTCGGCCTAGGGGCGCTCGGCGGCGACGCCATCGAGAGCTTCTTTAAGCGGCAGCGTGGCGTGCCGCCCGGCCAGGGTTGGTTCCCTTTTGACCAAACCGACTATGTCATTGGTGGCGCCATCGCTACTATGCCGTTTGTAACGCTCACCGTGCTGCAGTACGCCTGGCTGATTTCGCTCTGGCTGATCATCCATCTGGTGTCCTGCTACATCGGCTGGCTGCTGGGACTCAAAGAGCGTCCTATTTAATGGATGGTGTACGTTGTGCCATCGAGCGCAACGTTGCCGTTTGTGAGCGAATGGGTGTACGAACCATCCGGGTATTCGCTGGTGGCGAAGACGCACCATGCCATCCCGCCCGTGTTCGTACCATTTTTACAGAGGCTCTTTTCAAACATGCTATTTGCAAAGTGTGCCCCAACCCAGTTGGCTGTGAAGGTTGGCGCTGCGTTACCGCCGGTCCAGGTGGTCGTCACGTAGTAGGTGTGGCCGGCCTGGAGCGCAGTTATCGCGATATATGTGGCGCCCGGTATGAAGGATGAGCTCACGAACGGCACTTCTTTCACGGAGCTGGAGACATTTGTCGTGAGCGCGTATGCCGTGCCGGATACACCGGCGTTCTGTACTACGAAGTCGATTTTGAGGTAACCGCCCAGGCAAGCCAGCGCGTTCAGCTGTGCCTGAGTCGGCGTGAAGGTCAGCGAAATTGAGTGCTGGCTGCCACTACTGGTAGCGACTTGGCCGGTTGTCGGCCAATATGTCGGCCCGTGCACGCATGTGGTCGGCGGAATTGCCGCCAAGGCCGGCGCTGTTGTGGCCACAGTCGCCACTGTTAGGATGATACTTGTTAAGAGTGCTTTTAGACGCATGTCGATCCACCTTCTTTCGGTAACCTTACTGGTTTATTGTAATTGGCACTGGTGTGTACACTGGGGCTGTCCTAGCGAACAAACCATAATCACATACTAAATCAGGTTCTTGGCGGATGCAAATTTACAGGGGGTAGAGCTTATTATTTTGATTTCTTTTGGCGGTGGGCGTCGATGTACTTTTCGACCAGGTCGCGGGCGGTGCGGTCTTCGATTTGTTTGGGCGGGTGTTTTTGGAAGTACGCGGCCGGTTCGATAATGGCGCCTTTTAGCCCGTTGTCCAAGGCCAACTTCAGGCAGCGGATGGAATCAATCGCCACGCCCGCAGAGTTTGGCGAATCTTCGACGCTGAGGCGCAGTTCGAGGTTCATCGGCACATCGCCAAAGTGGGTGCTCTCGATGCGCAGGAAGCAGACTTTGTTATCCTTTTGCCACGGCACGTAGTCCGACGGGCCAACGTGGATGTCGTCGTCGGCTATCGTTTGGCCGCGGGCTTCAATCTGCGATTTTACCGCCTCGGTTTTGGATAGCTTTTTCTGGGTGAGACGTTCGCGCTCCAGCATGTTCAAGAAGTCGGTATTACCGCCGGTGTTTAGCTGGTAGGTGCGCTGAATTTGCATGCCGCGGTCTAAGAACAGGTTGACCAGCGTGCGGTGCACAATGGTCGCCCCGACCTGGGCTTTGATGTCGTCGCCAATCACCGGCAGTCCGGCGTCTTCAAACTTTTTGGCCCACTTGGGGTCAGAAGCAATGAACACCGGAATGCAGTTTACAAAGCCGCAACCGGCATCGATAGCCGCTTGGGCGTAAAACTCGGTGGCTTGCTGCGAACCGACCGGCAAGTAATTGATGACCGCCTCTGCCCCGCTGTCTTTTAAGACCTGCACGACGTCGACCGGTTTGTCATTGTCGTCAACCGGCACCAGCGGTGCGGTGTATTTGTTGACGCCATCCATCCGCGGGCCGCGGCTGACAATGACGCCCAGCGGCGGCACTTGGGCGAAGATGGCGGTGTTGTTGGGCGCGGCATAGATGGCTTCGGCGACATCCTTACCGACTTTGTTGGTGTTGACGTCAAAAGCGGCGACAACTTCGATGTCGCGGATATGGTAGCCGCCAAAATTGACGTGCATGACGCCCGGTACGAAGCCGTCGTCCGGCGCGTCTTTGTAATAATCAATTCCCTGTACGAGCGATGAGGCGCAGTTCCCGACCCCTACAATAGCGACCTTAATGGTGCGTCGTGGCATATAAACTCCTTATGTTCCCTATCAGCTTAGGGGTCGCCTGGGCATAAATCCAATATATATTTGCTATATGTATATAATTAAAATGTATGGAAGACCGTTTACATAAATTTGCCGCTGTTGTCGATGCCGGGAGCTTTACGGCGAGTGCCGCTGAATTGCACTTGTCGCAGCCGGCGCTGTCGGCGGCCATCAGCAAACTGGAGCGCGAACTGCATGCCGAGCTGTTGGTGCACGGCGTCCGGCCATTAACGTTAACACCGGCCGGTGATGTGGCCTACGCCGCCGCCAAAGAGATTGGCGCGCGAACCAACCGGTTATATGTGCGCCTGGCCGAACTGGCCGACGCTGAGTTGCATGTCGCCATCGGTATGATCGACAGCGTCGCCGCCCTGTTGTTCGCCGAAGGCGCCGAAGCGGCACTGGCCGGCAGCAAGCTGAAGGCCTCGATTGTCGTCGATAATTCCCGCAACCTATTAGCCGCCGTTGAACGCGGCGAACTGGATATGGCGCTGGTGGTGGAACGCCCGGCGCTAACCGGCAAGATCCTGACTGCCCGCTATGTGGGTTCGGAGCCGCTGCTCGTCGTTTGCCATGCAACACAGTTACCTCGTGTACAAGCCGCTATTACAAACGGCGCCCTGCCCGGCTTCATCAGTTACGACCAGTCGTCAACCACCGCCCAATTGGTGTCTGCCGCGCTGGCTGCGCGCCACGTTACGCCAGTGACGCAATTATTTTCCACCAGCCCGGAGGTCATGCTGCGTACTGTGCTCGCCGGCCGCGGAGCCGCCGCTCTGCCCTACCAAATGGTAGAACCATTTTTAGCAGCTGGCGGACTTGTTGCGCTGGGCGGCCAAAAACCCTGGGTCATCAACCGCCGCATCGCCCGCGTCGACCGCCGCGACCGCGAACTGCACCCGGCACTCGCTCGCCTCACCCGCCAAACGCGCAGCTTGCTCGAGGCCCAAAGCCAAGCAGCTAGCGCGCTTCGGCAATAACGCGGGCCGGTGCGCCCTCAACATGCAGGTTGAGCGGCAAAGCGTACACCGTAAATTCGGCGTTCAGTAACGACGCCAGGTTAACTAGGTTTTCGATGATCAAAATATCTTTGCGCAGCAGCGCCTTGTGCACGATAAACGGGTCCTCGTCGATGCTGCCCATATCCAGGCCGACTATTTTGACGCCGAGTTTAATCAAATGCATAGCGGCTTCATCGGATACCACCGGCGTTTGGTAATAATAATCGGGGTCGGTGTACAGATCGCTGGCGCCCGTATAAATAAGTACGATGTCGCCTTTGGCGACGCCTGCCGCGTCAATGCCGGCCGGTGTCAGGCCGTTGCGGGCGTCAACCAGCTTGCCCGGTCCGATAAACGTATCGAGCGGAAAATCACTCAGCATCTTGCCGCCAGCCACCATGTGCGCCGGCCCGTCGATGTGCGTTCCGTTGTGAGTGCCCATCTTGAGGGTGTGGTCCATGTAGCCGTCGTCGGCGACGGTGGTAATCTCGGTCACTTCAACTTCCGGATCGCCGGGATACACCGGCGTATCAGGGGTGAGCGGCATGGTGAGATCTATGTATGTCATAGATCTATAGTACCAAGCTTTAGCGGATACTGCGGGCGGCTTCTTGCACTATGGTGGCCGAACGCGCCAACGCCGCCTTTTCGCTTTCGTCGAGCGGATAGTTGTCTACTATATGCACGCCTTTGGTGCTGACCAGCGACGGCAACCCGATGACGACATCATGCAGGCCGTACTCGCCCTCGGCCAGCGAACAGACCGGGAAGATGCTGTGGCGGTCGTGGGTT
>DASYJQ010000152.1:0-7228 GCA_035996265.1 Saccharimonadales bacterium (SeqCode) | reverse complement strand
CAACGGCGGCGTCAACCGCCCCCAAGCCCTGACGGCGCAACTGGTTGGCATAATCCGTCAGTAAAATGGTGTTCTTGATGCTCAAACCAATCAGAGCAAAGAAGCCGAGCATTGCAAAGAAGCTGAATGGATTGTTGGTTAAGAACAGGCCCAGCGTAATGCCGAACAAGCTGAACGGAATCGCCATAAAGATCAGCAATGGCTGCAGTAACGAACGGAACTGGATGGCAAGCAGTAGGAAAATGACCAACAGCAATATCGGGAAAGCTTTGATCAATGTGCTGAATGAATCCTGGTTCTGTTGCTCCTGACCGATATCAAAATTCAGCGCGTCTTTATTCAGGCCGTAGGTGGCTAGTTTTTCAGCGGTAAACTCCTTTTGGACGGCAGTTTTCGCCAGGGTAACCAGCGCAGTCGTGTCGGTGGCGTCAAACTTGCTGCTAACCTCGACGTACGGCTTGCCGCCGGCACGGTTATAGGTGCCCGGGTCAGAAACCGTGGTCGAAATTATCTTGGCCTTAGTACCACTGACGCGGGTCAGCTCGCGGTTAGACAGGAATGCCTTCATGTCTTTAGACAGTTTTAAGGCAGCGGCGCGGTTAGAGGTTTCGATACGAACCGAGAAGGCCACAGGCGGCCCGCCGATATCTTGTTGGTTGACTTCTACCTGGGCGCCGGCAAAGTTCTTGAAACGTGCGTCCAGCTGCTTGCTGAGCTGCGGCGAAGTAACGTCGCGCTTTTTAAACGAAACAAGGTACACGAAGATGTTCGTGGTTTGCGCGTCGGCGTTCGTATAATAGGAGGCCTTGGTGAAGTTGCTGCCAAGATCGTCGGCAATAATCCGGTTGGCACGGTCGGCAACAGCCTCGGCCTCTTTAACGTTTGTGCCGGGTTCGTAGGTCAAGGTTACCAACAAGCCGTTGCTGTCCTTAGTCGGCGGGAAAATATTGAAGGTAACTTTCGAAAACAGGAAGCCGGCGGCCATTATAAAGCTAAAGCCGACGACGATGGCAATAATGCCCACCGTGAACAGTTTCGGCTTGGAGTGTTTGGCCCACAGCATCGGCTTGCCGATAAAGCTGGCCACCTTGGCCTCAAAGCCGGCGGCCGGCTCGTGTATATTCTGTTTGCCTAATTGTTTCTTACCCAGCAACAGATAGCGAGCAAACAACGGGATAAAGATCAACGCGACCAGCAGGCTGGTAAGCAACGCTGAAATCACCGTAACTGGGATGGCGTGGATAAAGCCGCCCAATATACCGCTCACAAATAACAGTGGTGCGAAACTCAAAATAGCGGTTGATGTGGCGGCCACCATAGCGCGGCTGACTTTGCGAGTGGCGACGTGCACAATTTCTTTCGGGTCTTTTAATCTGCGGCGCTGGGCATCAATGGCCTCAACCATAATAATCGTGTCGTCAACGATCAAGCCTAAGCAGAGTACCAACGAGAACAGCGTAATGGTATTAAGCGTGTAGCCTACCAAATACATAATTCCCAGCGTTGTAGATAGCACTGTAATCATAGCCAGCACCGTTACAAATGAAGCGCGCACGGCAATCACGATAGAGCCGACGACCAACACCGCCAGCAAGCCTTCCAGCAATGACTGCTGCAGACCGCCAATTTGGTCCTTGATATCGTTGGCGTAAGTAGCGCTTACGACAGCGGCATAAGGGGAATCAGGGTGAGCACTAGTATAGGTAACGAGTGCGGCGCGGATTTTGTCGTCGACTTTAATAACGTCGGTACCATCCTTCTGGCCAAAGCCAACCGAGACAGAATCGTAGAACGTATTCTGACCGTTAACCCGTTCGCCGTAGCGGTCGAACTTGGTTTGGTTAGTAACGTTCTTGCCGGTAACCGGATCAGTACCTTCCACAAATGGATCAACAACCGAGATACTTTCGATTTCGGGGATGCCCTGAGACTTAATATAGTTAGCCACGTTGGCGCCTTCGGCGGCTAGCTGTTCAGTGGTGGCGCCTTTGTTCTTGGCATATACCGAAATAACGCCGTCATCACCGCGGTTCGTAAAGCCAATCTTTGGCGTTTCAACCTTGACCGTCGAACGTTGCGGCAATACCTTTGCGTCGTCGATCTTCTGTTTAATTTCGCGGCCGGCAACGTTAGCGTCAGTATTTTCGGCGTACTGTACGGCAACAAAATAAAAATTGCCTTGCGAACTGGCGTCGACACTCTTAACCCGTTTATCTTTTAAGATGATGTCGCTGATAGGCTTAGCGACCTGGGCGTCAACTTTTTGTGGGTCATTGACGAAGTAAGTACCGCTGACAATAGAGTAGGGGATGTTAATGCTGGGGAAGCCTTCACGCTTCAACAGCGTCGTGTAGCTAACAATGCCAAATACCATAAGACACACCCAAAATACGGCAGCCAAACGAGGACGGTTAAATATAGCCAGGCTCAGTTTTGGCAGCAGACGGTCGCGGCCATCGTTGCTGTAGATCTTTTTCAGTTTATTTTTCACGGAGTACCCCTATTATAGACCTATGATAACATCTGCATCAGCAAAGTAATTAACTCATCATTAAAAAGCTAACGATATTCGGGGTTTTCGAAGTCAAAACGGCTGCCGGCGTCCCATTGGGAGCGTTGGTTGCCATAAGCCGGCATACCCCCGGCATTCTTAAGCATCTGGGCGACATGCATTAGATTCCAGGTCATAAACGTCGTGTTGCGGTTGGTAAAGTCGCTCTCCGGGCCGCCCGAACCTTTGTCCAGATAGCTCGGCCCCGGGCCGACAGGGCCTATCCATCCGGCGTCGGCTTGCGGCGGAATCGTACAGCCCAAATGCTGCAAGCTATATAAAACATTCATGGCGCAGTGCTTGATGCCGTCTTCGTTGCCCGTAATGATACAGCCGCCAACCTTGCCGTAATAGGCGTACTGCCCCTCCTCGTTTAGTTCGGAGGAGTTACCGTACAACCGCTCAATAATTTTCTTCGTGACCGAGCTGTTGTCGCCCAGCCAGATAGGCCCGGCGATTATCAAGATGTCGGCGGCCTGTACCTTTTTATACAGCTCCGGCCATTCGTCGGTCGCCCAACCCTGCTCGCGCATGTCCGGATAGACGCCCGTTGCAATGTCGTGGTCAATGGCACGGATAATCTCTACCTGGACGCCGTGCTTCTGCATGATCTTGGTACTGACTTCGATCAGACCCTCCGTATTGCTGACTGCCGGACTTTTTTTGAGCGTGCAGTTAAATACTACGGCCCTGAGTTTACTAAAATCCCATGTTTGTTCTGCCATGACGCCCTCCATATTATTTACTCATAATATCAGAGGGCTCTACGCCGTGCTATTTACTAGGCGGTAGCAACGATACTACCTCGACAGGTGGTTCAATAGTGTAGTCAAGTATGGCCATGGCTGGCGGTACAAAATCTGGATCGTCAAATACATATCCACCCTCAACTACTGAATGCACAGCCTCGTCGCCTAATACCCTCCGCATCACATCGGCGCACGGCGTACTGCTAATATCACCTATCATGCGGCGACCGCCCTCTGCTGTCAGAGCATCGCGAATGGTCGTCACCAGCGCGGTGGCTATGCCCCGCCGCCGTTCCACTGGTGGCACAAACATATCTGTCAGGTACAACGTACGTTTATCGGGATGATAGGTCCCGCGTATATAACTGCGGTCAATTTCAGCAATAACCAGATCGTCCCGGGGCCAGAGTACTCGAATATTTGTTTCATTAGGCTGTTCTGATATATGCATGACAAAATAAAACACCCGGCGTACCGGGTGAATCCCTTTTTCAGAAATAGATTATACAATAACTTGACGCGTTAAGTAAATCTTTAAAAAGTTTTGCTGTAGAAAATGCCCCACTTTCGTGAGGCACTTACCATGGAGGAGCTGCGGGGGATTGCGCCCCGGTCCGCTAGTTTATCTGATTAGTCTATCCTACAGGTTTAGACCGTTTGAAATTGTCAGAATACAATAGCTGAACGGCCAAAATATCGTATCCGTAGTCCTGATCTTAGCAAACGCTATGAACAAAAGCGCTTGAGCGTCCAGAAATATAAACGTGTCACACTATCTGGCGTCGTATAACTACGCTGTACTAGAAATTAAGCTAGTACGGGTACTGCGTTGTTTGCAGGAGCGAACGTAAAGTTGCCCCAACGTGCTAGCAGAGATTCTTTGATCTTGGCATCTAGGAAAATGTTTGCCTATAACGCTGACAAGCGACCTGCTGATCTAACCGATAAAGTCCAACGTCGAGCATAATTTCAGCCCCATGTATGTTCGCCGCCAATTAAGGCAACACCTTATTATACCATAAGTAGGTCGTGTTTTGTTACATCTCGAACGAATGGTCGCAGGCGTACGGTTTGCCCGGCACGCACGTGTAGGAATGGAATTTTGTCAGCGTTTCGACCAGCTGCTGGGTTTGCTTGTCGGTGAGCAGGTCAAACATCGGGGAATGGTATTGGCCCAGCACTTCAAGCGCAGCCTCGGTCATCTTAGCTCCCTTTACTGTCGGCACGGTGATATGTTCGCGGCGGCTGCGCGGGTTGATCCTAATAGCCAGCAACCCTTTTTCGCAGAGCAGTTTAATTTGGCGGCTGATACTAGCCTCGGTCTGGCCCAGGCATTCGGCCAGCTTGCGTTGCTGAACATTTGGATTTTCTTTTAGCATCATCAGCAATTTGAACTGCGACATACCAATACCCAACCGTTCCTGTAGCACCTGGTCTGACTGGCGCATAAGGATGGTAGCGGTGTGTTGCAACAAATAGCCAACTGAAATTACCGGGCCCATGGTACGCATCTCCTCACTACTTAAGTCTACCGCAAATACTTAACACGTCAAGCTTTAATTCTAAGAAATTCTTTTGGTTAGACAAAAAGTGAGCGTTTGCTCATATTATATCAGTTGTCTGTTTTTTTTCTACTAAAACACAACAACAGTTCGTTTAATAGCACAAAATTACAACAGGCCACCCTGTTGCATGAGCGTTTTGGCTAGGCGTTTACAATCTGATAGAGCGTATGCCACTGCTCGAGGGACAGGCTTTGCGCGCGGGCGGTCGGATCAATGCCCGCTAATGTGAGTAACTTGCCCGTTTCATCCCGATTTAAGTTTAGCCCTGCTCCGAGTGAGTTAAGCAGTGTCTTGCGGCGCTGAGCAAAACCGGCTTTTACGATCCTAAAAAAGATTTTGGTATCAACAGCAGCAAAGCGCGGCTCGGTGCGGTAAGTAAGCATCAAAATTTGTGAATCCACTTTTGGCGGCGGCGTAAATAACGCACGCGGCACGAGCCTGCCAAGAGATGCTTCACAGTAAAACTGTACGCTAACGCTAAGCGTACTCATCGCGCCCGGCTTGGCGCACACCCGCTGGGCAACTTCTTTTTGCAGCAGCAGCGCCGCCTGGCTGAAATGATTAGGATTTTCACACATTACCCGCAACAAATTACTGGTTAAGTAGTACGGGATATTAGCCGCAACTTTATAGCCGGCGGGCAACGATGCGAAATCAAACGTTAAAATATCGTGTTGTATGACTTCAAGGTTATTGGCCTTTACCCGGGAGGGCAGGTCGCGGGCCAGGTCATAGTCAAATTCCACGGCAAGAACGCGCGCGGCACGAGCTACCAGCTTGGCGGTCAGGGCGCCAGGACCAGGGCCTACCTCTAGAACAGTGTCAGTAGGCTGGAGGTCAACGGCATCACACATCGCTTGCAAACTGTCATCGTCGTTGAGCCAGTGCTGGCCCAGGGATTTCTTAGTTGGTGGCATTATGTACCCATACTACCAGTTATGGTGAACAGTCCAATAGTTATATGCGGCGCCCCAGGTGCCATAGCGGCCTTGGGCATAGCCGGTTGCCCAACGAATCTGCGTCGCCGCGTTGGTCGCCCAGTCACTCCCTGCTGACGCCATTTTGCCGCCCGGCGTCGCCTGGAATATGCCGTAACCACCATAAGTCGGAATATCTCCAGGGTTCATGTACGCAGGACAAGTGTGTGTGCCTTGAATTTTAGTGGGGCACCAGCCGCCTTCATGGCTCGCAATATAATCGACATACGGGTAGTCGCCCGGCGAGATGCCGGCAGCGGCCATAACAGCCTGTTTATCGTTCGGGATCTGCACGGCTTTACCGCGAACAGTAATCTGGGTAACTGGCTGTTGGGTAACGATTTCCTGGATAACCCGCCGTTCTTCTTGGCCGTTCTTCACTTCTACCAGGTAGGTAATAATTTTTTTGCCCGGCTGGCCTTGCTGGCGAAGAGCGGTCGTACCGAAGCTCAGGCTGCTGTCTTCGACAATCTCGGTCGGCATATCGGTGGTCGCCTCTTCGGTGAGTACTTTTTGGCCTTGGCGCAGCAGATAAATCTGTAGATTGGCGGTTACGGGCGTGTTACGGCCAGGCTGAACGTAGTCCTTTGACTCCAGTTTTAAGCCACGTTCCGTTAATAAGTCACCGACAGTCGCAGCCCGGCTGCGCATCACTACCGGCGTGCCATAAATGTTGACATTAACCGGGGTAGCTCGTGATATAACAACCCGCTCGCCAATCGAGGCTTCACTTAAAAAATTATCGGCGGGCAGCAGATCCAACTTATCTTCCGGGAAGACGTTAATACCTGCCTGTTTGACGATACTGCGCGGCGTTGAAGCGGCGCTAAAGGCAAATTGCTTGTGGCCGTTATCAACGATAGTCACCGGCACGGCCCGGTAGACGTTAACCCGAAAGTTATCGGTAACAATTTCGGTAGTCACGTCCGGCTCCACCACATCGCCCTGGTTAATCTTGATATTGAAACGTTTAAGGACTTCGCTGACCGTGCCAGCCCGCGTCGGCACGGTCTGTTCAATCTTATCGTGGTTAATGATAACAATGTGGGTATCGGTGGATTGCAGCTTAGCGCTGCCGCCATTAAACAGCACGACAACCATAACTGTTAGCAAAATGAGGAACGACCCGGTTACGAGCGGGATCGCAAATGCCGGGTGGCGGCTAACGCGTTTAATGGCAACAGCGTGCCCATGATGGGCTTTTTTGAATCGTTTAAAAGCATTTCGCATAGAACTGCCTAGAGGTCTCTGGAATACAGACCTCCCTTAGAGGCTCCTTCTATTGTAACAAATGCTGCTGCCTGGCGGCGCGTAAGCAGCTCAGGACTTCCTGGCTGGGGTTATGGGCCGCCAGGTCGCTCAGCGGCACCCACCGGATATCAGCCA
>DASYJQ010000151.1:0-2287 GCA_035996265.1 Saccharimonadales bacterium (SeqCode) | reverse complement strand
AATGATCGACGGCTTAGCGCTGCACGATTCCACCCTGACCCAAGTACGTAATTTTATCGCCGCGCCCGTACACGCCGTGCTGCTGACCGGCCCTGACGGTATTGGCAAAACAGCCATTGCCGAAGCGTTGATCACCACACTTTTGCAATTGCAGCCGAACACGCTCAGCGCCTATCCGCACTACAACTTGGTGACGCCCGTTAACGGAACGGTGCCGATTGAAACAGTGCGCGAATTGCAAAAGTTTTTACAGCTTAAGACCATCGGCACTAATCCGCTCCGCCGCGCCATATTAGTAGAGCACGCCCAGGGCATGACCACCGAAGCCCAGAATGCCTTCCTGAAACTACTCGAAGAACCGCCGGCCGACACGCTGCTAGTATTGACCGCCGACACGCCGCGGGCGTTGCTGCCGACCATCATGTCACGAGTACAAGCCATTACGGTACACGTACCAAGCGGCCCGCAGCTGCAACCCATGTTGTTGGCTTCCGGCAAGGACGAAGCCACACTAAAGCAGGCTGTGTTCCTGAGCGGAGGTCTGCCCGGCCTGCTGACCGCCCTGATTACCGGCGACGAAGCCCACCCGTTGCTCAGTAGTGTTGCCGAAGCCAAAGCCATTTTGCAAAAGACGCCGTTTGAACGCCTGGCCATGGTAGACGCGTTAAGCAAACAAAAAGACACCGCCAAACTGGTTGTCGAAGCGCTCGGACGTATCGCCGAGGCGATGCTGGCTCAAGCGGCAGCCAAGGGCGAAGCGGTCCGTATTAAGCAGTGGCACCGCATCCGTACGGCGGCACTCGAGACACACGAAGCGCTCGACCGCAGTGCTAATGCCAAGCTTGCCTTAAGCAGTTTGTTCTTGCATTTATAAGTTAATGCTCTATGATTGATAGTAGTCATGTTTGAGTTAGCAATTGTTGGTTTCTTCGGGATCCTCGCCTTTCACAACACGAAAGTCCACGATGATGAGTTCCTCGGCGCGTCACGCAAGATCGGTGACCGTATGGGGAAGCTTTGGGATATCGCCCACCAGGGTATGCGGGAAAACCGTTTACTCCGCGCCGAGAAGGCCCTGCTAACCATTCTTAAGATAGATGAACGCAACGCCGCCGCCTATAACCGTCTTGGTATTTTGTACGCCAAGCAAAAGGAATACCGCGACGCAATCGACTGTTTTGAAATCGCCAGCAGCATCGAAGCCAGCCCTTCAAGTTTACATAACTTGGGGCTGATTTATTACGAGACCGAAAACTACGAGAAAGCCGCTATCGCTTTTGAACAAGCATTGAAGCTGGAAGACGGCTTGGCTGCCCGTCATGTGGCCTACGCCAAAGTTCAAGAGAAGCTGGGCAACGAGAAGCTTATGTTCCAGTCGCTAGAAAAGGCTGCCGAGCTTGAGCACAACAAAGAAACATTGACGCTTCTACACAAAGCCTACATCGACCGAGGCATGCAGGCCGAAGCCGACATGCTCGAACAGCAAATCAAGAAATTGATTGTACCATCCGGCAAGCCGAAGCGGATTATCCGCCCGGCAAAACGCGTTGTTGTGTGAACCCGCCAGAGACAGCACCCCAACAACCAGTAGACGGGCTGATGGTACTGGCGGCGATGTATGACACCGGGATGCGGCTAGACCAAAGCGTGTCCACGATCCACGCCGTATTGGACGTCATGCCGGGGTTGTGGACCCCGCGTGAATTGGCGGAAGAGCAGGGCACTAATCTTTCTATTCTGCGTTTTGCGACAGCGGCGCTTGAGGGGTTGAAAGCGGTAGAGCGTCGCGGCAAAGAAAAAAGAGGCGGTAGCCACCAGCGGCTGCTATTATTCGGTGCAACCGAATTGTTAGTCGATGCCGCTGTTGATTTGAATCGTTTTTACTTCGGGCTCATAGAAGACAACTCGCCGGATATGCTGCCGGCCGCTATCAAACATGAAGCCGTCGGCCTGCTGGCGGTTAAGCATGCTTTGCCCGCCACGACACCGCCAAAGGATATAATTCGTATCGCCAGCCGACAGCGCTTTGAACACCCGACTCATACAACACACCATATGTTGGAGCTATTCGTAAAGCAGCATGGGCTCGGCAAGGAAGTAGCAAAACAAATGTTACAGCAGGTACGGGTTCATCCACTGCTGCAAAATGGCAGGCGTGTCGGGAGAAGCGCAGCACGCCTGCGCACCAGTGAACTCGCTGCCGTTTAAAGTGATGGTCAAAAGCGTCCTTTTCTGATACACTTGCATCTGTTAAATACCATAGGTGGCGTATTGTAGCCAGCGCACT
>DASYJQ010000150.1:0-3115 GCA_035996265.1 Saccharimonadales bacterium (SeqCode) | reverse complement strand
ACCGTCGTACTGGTAATATCGACACGGATGTTACCCTGAATCGAAATCGACTTGTTAATACGATATGCTAGCGGACCAGTCTGCTCGATGGCGTCGTACTGCTTGAGGAAGGCCATGAGTTCGGGGATGTCTGTAACAACCTGTTGGGCAGAATACTGCTGGTTAATACGCAGCAGGCCGCGATCATTTGTGACCGTTACGCCCGCCAGAGCAGTTAGTTTGCCATTCGGGCCGGCCGTGGGAGCCAGCTGACGGGTAACCGGCGGGACTTTAATGGTCGTACCGGCAACCACCAGGCCGGGGTTAAGCGCGGCCAGGTCTTTTTCGTCAACACTAAAATAGTCTGCGATGCTAGCCAGCGTTTGCCCGACTTTGACTTTGTAATAACCGTACTTGCGGTCGTAATTTGGCTGGCGGTCTGTGAGGACCTTGTCGGCTTGCTGCCAGTTTTGAGTTTCAAGGCGTTTGTCGCCGGCGGCGCTGAGCGACTTGCTATACAGTCCGCTCGCAAAGACGACGAACACTGCCACGCCGCCCAAGAGCGGCAGCAACAACAGGAGTAATCCCGGACGGACATTTTGGCGAATCGTGCGCTGGTGCTTTGCAGCTTTTGGTTGTTTCGCCATCCTACAGTCCCTTCTGGTAATACACTATGGTTTGCCCGGTCCGCAGCGATTTGGCTGAGGCAATACCGTTTATTTGTCGTAATTGCTTAACGTCCATGCCAAAGCGCTTCGATAGCTCGTCCAATGTATCGCCTTGCACGACCGTATAGGTCTGAACACCGGTCGGTAATACGATGCTTTCGGGAATTTTCGGCACTAACGGCGCGTCTGATGCAAAATCGATATCGTTAGCAAAGGCATTAGTTTGAACCGGCGTCGGGATAGCGATGCTCGCCGCCGACTGGTTGCGGGAGTAGATGACAAAACTAGTGACCGCCGTAAAGAACACGATAACTGTCGCTGCACCACTCAGAATAGTCAGCGATTTGCGCAAGACTTTTTTAGCCTTGGCGCGGCTCTTGTGCCAGCGCGTGGCCCAGCTGTGCTCAGTCAAAGTCGCCAGGGCATATATCTTCAACGCGGCATTAGCATAGCTATATACGATGTAGGCCGGCAAGTAAATAACCCGCTTGGGATGAGCCCGGAAGTAGCCGAACAGCTTGATGCAGCGGCTAAAAAACCACCAGATAACGAGGATGCCGGCAAACAGGAAGTCACCGCTGACCAGGGCGAAAACAAATACGACCGGGCCGATGAGCATAACGAATGGCTGCACAAAGCTATCGATGCGGAAGATGGCCAGGGCAGGGTGCCGCCAAATCCAACCATGAGTAATAGCGCGTAAGTCGCCGCGCCACGAGTTGCGCGTCCAACGCAGGCGCTGCTTCATAAATTGCTTGAGCGAGCGCATACCGGAGGTGTAAACCTTGGGGCCGACGACATACGCGACGTGCCAACCCTGCTCGAGAATAAGGTGGGTCAAACGCTTGTCATCGCCGGAAATACTGCGGGTGTTTAAAAAGAATTCATGACGTAGGTTGTGCATGTTATCGTATTTGTCATTAAGCAGTGCCTCGCGGCGGTAAATAGCAGTCCGGCCGGAAAGTGTATTGAAGGCTTTGCCGACGCCCAGCAATGCCGGAACTTCTTCCTGATAGCGCGACCACAACATCATATCGAAAATGACCGTCACAGCGTTGTCCGGGTCCTGCACGCGCTGGGTGAGCGTCGCGCCGCCAATCTGCGGATTCTTAAAATACGGTATCGATTTTTCCAAAACGTCGTGGCTCCAGATAGTATCGGAATCTACCAGGGCGATGAGGTCGCCCTTGGCCTGCTCAATACCGTCGCACAAGGCGGCGCGTTTGCCGGGCTTGGCGGTAATGATCATCCGGCATTTGGTGCCGAGTGTCTTATTAGACGCGTAGCGGCGTTCAAAATCAACGATATGCCGGGTGTTGGATTTATCGATAACGGCAATGATTTCGTCGGCGCCGTTGCCGATCCACGATTGCATGGCCCGCTCAAAAAAAGCAGGGTCTTCGTTGTAAACCGGCGTTACGACGGTAACGGTCGGCTTCGGCTTGTCGGCCGGCCAAACGCCAGGGCGCGGACGGTACATAGCAGCCGCGGTACGGCGGATAAGCCAAAAACTCCACCGCCAAATCCCGATAATTGATATCGGAACGTACAGTAAAACGGTTTTAATTGCTTCTGCGTCAAACACTGATGTTTTCCAGGTAGTTGACCCGTACAGTCTTATTCTTCCCTAGCAGTTTCTCGTGCTTTAAATTTTCAATAATAACAGCACGAAGTATACCAAAGTCATATTCATGCTCGTCACTCCATTGTAACAGGGCGCGGGTGTCTTTCGGCAGGCAGGAGCCGTCAAACGGACCAAAATCACGCAAACCATACAGCGGATTCCAGATGCCTTCGCAACTCTCGGCAGTGGCGCGGAATACCGCGTCGGCGTCCCAGCCTTCTTTGTTAGCGGCCACACGCATTTCGTTAAAGAAAGCAATCTTAACGGCGTTATAGACGTTGTGGACGTACTTTTGGAATTCGGCTTCCTCAAGAGAACAGCGTTCGATAGGTGCGTCAAAGTTACGGTACAACTTGTCTAGGACGTCGCCGGATTGTTCGTCGTATTGGCCAATAAGCACAAACCAGGGGCGGGCAAAATCTTCGTTGGCGGTTACTTCGCGCAGGTATTCCGGCTGCATACACAGGCCGAAGTCCTTGCCGGCTCTCTTGCCTGAAATCTTTTCGATAAAGGGCAAGATAAGTTCACGTGTCGTTTTTGGCGGAACGGTGGAGCGGATAACCGCGACGTGGTATTCCTTGTGGTCGCGCAAACGCTCGGCAAATGCTTTTACCGCGGCACGCAGATACGTCAGCTGGATGCTGGTACCCTTGGTCGGGGTTGGAACGCAGAACATAGTGACGTCGGTAGTGATCTTGTTGTATTCGGGAGCCAGGTGGGCATCGAAGCCGTCTGCTCGTAATTGCTTGACTTTGGCTTCGTCGACGTCAATAAACGTGACTTTGTTTTTGTGTTTTGCAAAACCGCGTCCTGTGGCTTGGCCCACAAATCCGCTACCAACTAC
>DASYJQ010000149.1:0-7458 GCA_035996265.1 Saccharimonadales bacterium (SeqCode) | reverse complement strand
GCAGCACTGTCGTCAGTTTCGTACAAGGGGCTAACACCTTTACCACATCATGCACCGGCACGACCGGCACTCAGCTCAGCTGTACGATTAACATGACCGCGGCAGTTGCCGGCAACACGCAGATGGTAGTGACCGCTAACGGCCATACATTGACCACACCGGGCGACCCGCTTATAGGAGGCATCGTTGTTACACCGTAATAAGCCCACTAGTTTGCGACGTAACGCGGGCGGCTTCACACTCGTTGAATTACTGGTCGTCATGGTTCTGGTAACTATTATTTCCGGCGGCATATATGTCTTCTTTAAGACCAACCTGTTTACGTACCTTAACCTGCAGAAAGACGCCTCCGGCTTTACCGGCCTGGCATCGCAGTCGCAGCGTATCGGCAATGTCGTGCGCGGCACGACCGACATTGTCTCCGTGGCCGACGACGACCTAGTACTATACGGCTACTTCTATCCCACCGACACCTATGTCTCGCTGATTCACTATTATCGTAATGCTACCGATACTGTGCTGTATGCCGATGTAACGCCAATGACGTCTAACCCGCCTATCGGCACGCCAATTACCGCCAACAAGAAGACATTTACGGTTATTCCTAACTTCAAGCCGGTAGCCGGCGTGACATTATTCCAATACCTGGATTCGGCCGGTGCGGTGTTAGTACTGCCGATTACCGATCTTCACACCATAAAAGGTATAACCATCAACTTGGCGGTACCAACGGCAACTGGCGGTGGTAATCAGTCTATGACGTTACAGGTCAGTTTACGCAACAGGAAGACTAACTTATGAGATACTGGCGGCAACGATACTGGCGAGCACTCCGCTACGATGAACGCGGCTTCCTTATGCCGACCGTCATATCAATCATCATTGCCGCTACCATCGTTGGGACGTCGGTGCTTATGGTAGTGCTTAACAACTTCTTCGTAGTCGGCAATAACGTCAAAAGCCAGCAGGCCTTTAACATTGCCGAGGCGGGCATTAATTACTATCTGTGGCACCTCAGCCATAACTCATCTGATTATAAAGACGGCTTGACCACGCCAACCACCCCAGACCCCACGCTGGGGTATGGCCCGTACGTCCACAACTATGTTGACGATGACGCCAAGACTACCGGCACATATACGTTGTGGATCAAGCCTCAGGGCAGCGGTTCGACGATTGTTAATATTCGTGCTATCGGTAAGGTCAACGGGACGAACATCACGCGTACTGTCCAAGCTCAAATTGGCGCCGCATCGTTCGCCAGCTACTCATTGGTGGCTGACACTGCGTTGTGGTTCGGCAACACCGAAGGCGCTCAAGGGCCGGTACATACTAATATTGGTGTTCGTATGGATGGCTCCAGCGATTCGGACGTTACCAGCGCCAACGCTACTTACGTTCCGTCCAACCAGCTTGGCGGCGACGGCAGTTCGCACCCCGGCGTATGGTGCAACGCGACCATCACCACGCCAGTTAATTGTGCGACGCGCGCAAAAACCGATTGGCGATATCCGGTAACCGCGGTGGACTTTAATCAAGTAAGCAGCAGTTTGTGCACCATGAAAAAAGTAGCCTTTTCGTCGGACGCGTCGACCGCTGCACTCGCTAACTTGGCGAATGCCTGCTCGCAGGTGCCGGCCGGCCGCACAGCCGCTTACCTGCCCCAACGCAACGCTACGTTCAACATTGCACGCGGCTATTTAGTGCAGCTCAATACTAACGGCACGTATGACCTATACAACGTTAATGGCGAGACCGACACGGCAACGCCCTACACCAGCGCGCTGACGCTTACGTCCGTAGCCACAGGCATTGCCGTGCCAAGCAACGGCGTCATATTTGCCGAAGACAATGTGTGGGTACGCACCAACCCTACCTTCCATGGGCGAGTGACCGTGGCTGCGGGCCGTTTGGCCACCTCCAACAACGCCAACATCGTCATTGCCGACGACATGCTGTACAGCACCAAAAACGGCCAGGACGCCATTGGCCTGGTCGCTGAAGATTCGGTTATTGTCGCCCCGTACGCCCCGCCGTCGTCCGGCGCCTTTACCTTCGAGGTTGATGCCGCAGCATTGGCGCAGTCCGGGTCGGTCACCTATCCGGATGTCTACCGCGTTAACAATAACCGCTGTACCCGCGGCTGGACGAACGCCAACCAACAGTATGTGTACTACGGTTCGGTCGCCACGCGCCTGACCTGGACGTGGACCTGGCAATGGGGCGGCAGCCAGTGCGGTGACGCGGCGATCAGCGGCAGCAAGTATATTTCCGGAATACTCAACAACAATACGCAGTATGATTACAATTTGCTCTATGCGCCGCCGCCCAGCTACCCGATTACCGGCGGTTACAACATACTGTCTTGGCGCGAAGTGCTGACGCACCCGTAGGCAGGCGCGTTAGGCGGTGTAGCCGAGTGTCACGGCCAGTGCCACGAGCCGCGTGCGCATAGGCGCTTCTACCCATATCGGAAAGTCGGTATGCCCGCCTGGTATTAGTTTGTTGGCGCGTTCGTGCCCCATGACCATTTGGTACACAGTGTCGGTGATGGGAACGCCTTTTTGAATGTGACTGCCGTCAATGAGGAACGCCAAGGCGGCATAAATGCACGCCTCAAATTGTTGTGGCGATACGTCACCGATACCGGTTGTTACTACCTCTTGGCCGATAGCGTACAGATGATGATTATCATACGGGTTGCCGGTGTACGCTTGTTCGGGCACGGCGTGCCTGGTGCGCGCATCAGTGAGCAGCCAGGTTTTGCCCCCGCGATCTACGAAGTATTGTACGGCCAGCCCGCCGTTGGGGCCTGGTTCGCGCTGCCCGATAGAGTGGGCGAATGACACGCCGTCCAGGTGGTAGGAGTTGCTGCCGGTGTCAGTCTCGTGCCAAATAAAGTGCTTGTAATCGGCCAGGCCGTTGGCCGGTGTACCCAGCCCGTTCAGGTCGCCATTGAATGACTTGTAGCTTTTCTTTTGTTCGGGAGTTCCTTGTGTCGACAGGTCATGGATCTGGCCGCGCACATCGACGATGCGCTGCGTGCGGTAGTCTTCGAAGCCGCCAGGACTAAGGTCCGCGCCATTCAAATTCGTTTCGACGACGTGGGCTAGCTGGTTAGGCGTGAGGCTTTCGGCCGGAACTACGTTCCCGTCGAGGATAACGGTCGTGCCTTTTCCCTGCCATTCCAAAGTATTGTGTATCTGCGCCGGACTTACGCTAATCTGCGGTACCGCCGGAGCGGTCACCGATAGCAATTCGTGCAGTTTGTTATTCTGGATGACGCCCAATACTTTAGTGCTATATGCCTTATCGGTGGCGTAGGCGGGTTCATTGAGCAGCCCGGCTAAGTATCCGTCCACGCTGCCCGCCTGCGCGCGGGCGTCATCGTACCAGGCGGCACTACGAATTTTATCGACATAACCCTGTACGCCGGCTACCGGCGTGTCGTACTTACGGAACAGTGCCGTGGTGGCATATGGTGTCCCGTGGCTATCTTGTTCTTTGGTTGGGCTTTGGTATGTGGGGCCGGCCCAGGCGTCCTTGGGGTGCTTTTTAATGCCAAAAAAGTTGTTGGCGTTTTTGGCTAGGTCATCCTGAGCATAGCTGGATTCCAGAATGCCTTGAGCGAGCATGACTTCAAAATTAATGTCCTTCACGGTTGGACGCAGCTTCAAGATGCTGTCCAAGAGAAATATGAGCCCTTCTTTTTTATCGGCGGGCAGGTCGAGGCTGTCAATAATTTTTTGGTGTTCCGGCCCGAATTCTGTGGCCAAAACAGCCGGTGCAATTTCCGGAGCGGGAATTTTTACCAGCTTGTTTTCGTAATTGACTACGAGGGTGGGCATGGGGAAACAAAACTGGCTTGAAGCCGGTTCGGCCGTGCCGGCTTGCAAGGCGCAAACATCCCTGTTTACAGGTGTATCGTTGGGTGAAACATTCACGCTCCCTCCCGCCAAAATGCCGATTATTGTGGCGCTAGCGACAAGCTTTTGCCGGCGACTGGGCTGTGCGGGCCGCACCTCAATGGGGAGCGGACTGTCGTTCCGGAGAGTATCGGTGCGGGCATCGAGAGTCTGCGCAATAGGTTCATTGCCTGCCTCGTGTGCATCAAGGAATATCGTGTCGCCTACGACCACTGCTGTAGCGCTATACAAATCAGCGGCGGTCCCGTTGAGACCTTCTTGAGCCTGGCCGGCAACCGGCGGCGGTAACGAACTGTAGAACTCACTCATGTGATGACCTCGAACTATTTACAAACGGGTGCGATAGATCTATTATTCTACAATAAATATACCTATAAGTCAATGATCGTTCCCTAGCTCTGTATTTATTTAAATATATGATATAATAAGTAAATATGCTTTTATGAACGCTGAGACCCCTTTTGCCTCGGAGCAGGACTTGCTGCCACGCACTCCTGTGGTGCTTGGTAAGCGCACGGCCGGCTTTTTATCTGCGCTGCTGCTACTGGGTGGCTGTTCCGAAGCTGCCGACCAACGGGCAAGGACAGATACTGTTGATAATGCTCAGATGCAAGTAACCACCTATCGTGGCCGTGATCTTAAATGCTTGGTAACTTCGTATGAACTAACAAAGGCTTCCTACGACTGCGATTTTGACGAATTTTATGCAGACCCTAAGTACGCCGCGCCTACCGATGTGCCTCGTATAGAGACGGACATACTCCATGAAGTCGATTCGACACGCGACGGCAAATCGCTCCATTGTCTCGTCTTTGATTTGCAGGGCAGCCGTCTTGGCAATACGTGTGATTTTCCTAGATATCATAATCCTAATCTCTAGGCTTCAGTACATACGGCAACCAATCGTACAAAAAGAGCGGGCTCGTGGCCCGCTCTTTCGCGTGAGTAGTAGCTAGTGCTAGTTGCTCTTCTTGACGTAGTCCGCGCCACCTTCTGTCTTGGCGGTCAGCGTAAAGCCGTCACAACCGTTGTTGGTCGTGGAAGCAGCTGTCGGGTCGCTCACTGTGGTGTTCACACAACCAGTAGCTCCGGTAGCAACATATCCGTAAGCGGTCGTTGTTGCAGCAGCGGCAATGGCACTGCCCTTAGGATCTATTAGCGCCTGAGGGTCAAGACCCTTCAAGTACGTCGAGAGGAACGTAGCGCTCTGGAGATCGGCTAGCGTCGGGTAGTAACCGTACTGAGCGTAGAACGCTTCAACATGGCTGTCTACTGCATTGATGTCTGTCTGGCGTTGGCTGTTGCGTGCCTTTTGCTGAATCCCTGTAAAGGTCACGATGACCAATGTGGCCAAAATACCGATGACAACAATTACAATCAAGAGCTCAACAATCGTGAACCCTTTTTGTAGTTTTTTCAATGAGCGCATGCGACTCACCTCCTATTTAATTTGTATTGATCCAATGCCTATTAAAGATGGCACTAGTATCTATGCATGATTATAAACATAAGCGGTATCAGGTCAAGCGGCAAACATGGTTCGGCACGCGGCAACACTTTAAACCTGAACGAACGCAACAGATTTTAATAGAATTAGTTATTGCCGACGTTTTGGCTCAGCGATGCGATAGGACCCATAACGCTGGCCGCGATCAGTCCGACGATGCTGCCGAGGACGATGATCATGACCGGTTCGATGATCGAACTCAGGCTATTAATGACCGTGTCGACTTCATCGTCGTAGAAGTCGGCAACTTTAATAAGAATGGTGTCAATCTGGCCGGTTTCTTCGCCCACGGCAAGCATCTGAAAGACGATGGGCGGAAAGTGTTTGCTTTTGCCGAGCGCCTCCGACAATGGCTTGCCGTTTTTGACTTCTTTAGCGGCTATATCAAGCTCTTCCTGGATAACTTTGTTGCCGATGGCGCCGCCGGTAACTTCCAGGGCGTCCAGCACGCCCACGCCGGCTGAGGCGAGCGAGGCAAAGGTCCGGGCAAAGCGCGAAATGGCAATTTTCGTAATGATCATTTTAAGTATCGGCGTCCGAAGCAACAGTGCATGGAACTTGTACTTCCCTTTTGGCGTCCGGATGTACCGCAGTGTATAGAATATGCCGATGCCGACGGCAGTCATGATAAATAACAGGTTCGGTATCTTGCCTATGAGCGGGATAGAACCTACGCCCGGAATAGCGTGGATGATGCTGTTGCTGAGGCTGAAATTGGTTGTACCCAGCAGCACGCGGGTGTATATCGGCAGTTTGGCATTCGGGCCGCCTAAATCGGTCAATATTTTGCCGATCTTGGGGATGACGAACACCATCAACCCGAAGAACGCCAAAATAGTAATGGTCAAGATGACAATCGGGTATGTCATAGCGCCTTTGATCTTTTTGCGGATCAAAGCGTCTTTTTCGGTCTGGAGCGCCAAACGTTTGAGGATGTCGTCCAATATACCGCCGGCTTCCCCGGCTTTTACCATGTTAACGTAGACATCGGAGAAAATGCCGGGGTGCTTGGCGAATGCTTCGCCGAGCGGGTTGCCCGATTCGATGTCCTTGGCGATTTCGGCAACGACGCTCTTGAAGTACTTATTTTCGGCCTGGTCGCCGAGCGTGCCTAAGGCCCGCGGCAGCGGCACGCCGGCCGACACCATAGTCGACAATTGGCGGGTAAAGACAACCAGGTCGCGTGATTTGACCTTAGGCTTAAAGAAGCCTTTCCTGCCGCCGGACTTTTTACCCTCGGCTGCGGCTTCGTGAATCAACAATGGCTTGGCGCCTTGCTTGGCCAGAACCTCAATCAGCGCTTCTTTAGTCGGCGCTTCGTAATTGCCGGAAACCGTTTTACCGTCGCGGGTGCGTGCCTTGTAGGTATAGTTCATGGTTAGTTGTCGCTGGTTACGCGCAAGATTTCCTCGATGGTCGTTTCACCGCGCAGGGCTTTAATAAAACCATCTTTTTGCATGGTGAGCATGCCTTCCTGAATTGCGGTATTTTCCATTTGTTCGCTGGTGCCGTTGGATACAATCAGCTTCTGGACGGCCGGCGATGTTCTAAGGACTTCATATATACCGATACGCCCTTTGTAACCGGTGTGGTTGCAGGTATTACAGCCCCCGTCGTGGGCATGCCACAGGCGGTGGATGGTTGTACCGGTAGTGCTCAGGTCGGCTTTGGCGTCCGGTTCAATATCGGCCACTTTGCCGATGCCGCTTTTAAGCGCCTGTTCTTCTAGCTGGTGGATGAGCTTCATAGATTCGGGGCCTTCGAGTTGGAACGAGCGGCTGAGCTGGTCCATCTGGGCGTCGTCCGGAGTGTAATGTTCACGGCAATCACTGCACAAGCGTCGTACCAGGCGCTGGCCTATGACGATACGGATGGTCGAAGCAATCAGGAACGGTTCAATGCCCATGTCCAATAAGCGCGGCAAACAGGTTGCGGCGTTGTTGGTGTGCAGCGTGCTGAATACTAAGTGGCCGGTCAGCGCCGCTTGGACGGCAAGTTCGGCAGTCTCGCTATCACGGATTTCGC
>DASYJQ010000148.1:0-3144 GCA_035996265.1 Saccharimonadales bacterium (SeqCode) | reverse complement strand
TAAAAAGCGCCCGGTAATTATTGCCATATCACTCGCCGTATCGCTGATTGTATTTACGCTATTGCTTAAAGCCACGACAGTATTTATTAATGTTCCGCCTCAGGCCATCACCTATTTTTCGGGCGGCGTTATTATAGCCCTCGGCATTGTTATGTTGTTTCCAGCCGCCTACGCATCGGCGATTAACAAGCTCGGTATTGAACAGCGGGCGCAGGCCGCACTCAGTAAAGGCTACAAAAGCAAAGGCAGCTTGGCAGGGCCGATTATTATCGGCGCCGCGCTCGGCCCGGTGTTTTCCAGCTGCAGCCCGGTATATGCCTACATATTGGCAACGGTACTGCCGGTTAACTTTGCGCAGGCTTTCGGCTACATTATTGCCTACGTTGTCGGGCTGGCAATTGTGTTGTTGCTCGTCGGCTATTATGGTCAGCGCTTTACGAGCCGCATCCGGTTTGCCAGCAACCCTAAAGGTTGGTTCCAGCGCACTGTGGCCATATTGTTTATCGTGGTTGGCCTGCTGGTGTTTACCGGCTATGATAAGCGATTGCAAACGTGGGTTTCGGCGCACACGCCATTTAATTTTGACGCTATTAGTACGCATTTCTTACCCGAGCGAGCGCACAAAGTTGTTGATGGCAGACTGTTGAATGTTGAACCGTATAGCGCGCCGGAATTTGCCGGCCTGCAAGACTGGATCAACAGCCAGCCGTTGACGATGCAACAGCTAAGGGGCAAAGTCGTGCTGGTCGATTTTTGGACGTATTCGTGCATTAATTGTATTCGCAATAATCCGTACTTGGAACAGTGGTACAACACCTACAAAGATGACGGGTTTGTCGTCGTGGGCGTACACGCCCCGGAATTCTCATTCGAAAAAGTGCCGGCCAACGTGCGCAAAGGCGTCAAAGACCAGCATATAACTTATCCGGTGGCGCTCGATAATGACCTGGCTACCTGGAGCGCGTTCGGAAACGCCTACTGGCCAGCGGGCTACTTAATTGACGCACAGGGCCAAGTGCGCCGCGTACATGAAGGCGAAGGGCAATATAAAGAAACCGAGGAAGCCATTCGCAGCCTACTGCAAGAAAACGGCGCAAAACTAGGCGCCCCGGCGACTACAAAAGACGTCGCCGTGCCCATCACCAGCCAGCAGACACCTGAAACATATTTGGGCTACGCCCGGGCCAGTAATTATGCCGGCACTCAGCCGTTGGCCGATAAGCCGACGCAAACATTTACACTGCCGGCCCAGCTGGGCCTTAATGAGTGGGCCTTGGGCGGTACCTGGGAAGTGCAGGGCGAAAAGATTATCGCCCGCGGCAACAGCGTGTTGCGGTTTAACGTGTCGGCCAAAGACGTGTACGTAGTAGGCGGCGCGGGTACGGCGGCACCGGTAAATATATTATTGAACGGACAGGCCGTAAGCCAAACCGGATCCGCCGGCCCGGACGTGCATGACAGTGTCGTTACCGTTGACGGATCGCGTTTGTACCGGTTACTAGCATTCAAGACGTTTACAAGCGGGCAGATCATAGAGCTGCAAGTACCGGATGGCGTTGAGTTGAACGCTTTCACCTTCGGTAGTTAAAAGGGCTTGGCCAGGTGTAGTATAAAGTTAGTGCATGCCCATACATCGAAACGCAGGAAAATATTTATGATACCGCTACTTGTGGTGACGCTTTTGGTGGGTTTTGCGGCATTTGAACTGGCTTGGATTAAGTTTAACGGCTCGCCAGTGCCGGTGCCAACTGTTTCGCGAGCGCCGCAGACTATCGGCAGCGGGCCAAAACGCACCTACGTCGTAATGGGCGATAGCACGTCCATATCGCAAGGCGGTGACTACGCCCAGGGTTACGCCACGGCAACCGCCCAGTATATAGCCAAAACGCATACCGTCACCTGGGTTAACTTTGGCGTGTCGGGCGCCCGCGCCAAAGACGTCGCCGATTTGCAGCTCAAGCAAGCCGTTGCCTATAAGCCGGATATCGTATTGGTTGCAGTCGGCGCTAATGACGTCACCCACCTTACCAGCATTGGTTCCGTGCGCGATTCACTCAAGAAAATTATTAGCGGCCTGCAAGCCGCCAACCCCAATGTGCGTATTGTATTGACCGGCTCGCCCGACATGGGCGCCCCGCCGCGTTTGCCGCAGCCATTACGCGCCCTAGCCGGCATCCGGACCCAAAGCGTCAATAATATGATTACGGGTTTGACCGACGGCAAGCGGGTGGTGTTCGCGCCAACCGCCGAAAAGACCGGGCCGGTATTCCGGGCCAACCATCATTTATACGCAGCCGATAACTTTCACCCCACAACCGAAGGGTACAAGGTTTGGACGCCCGTATTAACAGGCGCCCTAGACCAAGTGTTATAGCGCTGCTGCGGCAGCTGGTGAGTCATCGTGATGCCGCTGATTGCGGATAAACAGAATAGCTACCAGTGATGCCGTAAGAGCAAAGCCGACGCCAAAGTGGAAGGCTGTGTGGTAGCCTTGGACGGTTGCATTCATGACGCTGGCAGCGTCATGCGTTTGGCTGTGTAACAACACATCCTTAGTACGCGAAGCAGAAATACCCGAGAGTATGGCCAAGCCAAGCGCACCGCCAATTTGCTGTGAGGTGTTCAGCAGCCCGGAGGCTAGGCCGGATTCGTTGCCCTGTACGCCGCTAGTTGCAGCGATAGTGAGCGATACGAAAGTCAAACCCATACCGACAGCCATAAGAGCCAGGCCGGGGAAGACATCGGCCCAATAGGTGCCGCCGACCGGAATGCGGCTCAAGAACGCCAGTCCGCTGGCTATGATTAGCGGGGCTACTATCAGTAGCGGCTTAAAGCCGATCTTTCCAATAAGCTTAGCCGAGCTTGGCGCGGTAATGCCGATGATAAGGGTGATAGGCAGATAGCATAAGCCGGACATGACCGGCGAGTAGCCCAAGATCATTTGGATATACAACGACAGGAAGAAAAACATCGAGAACATACTGGCCGTAATCGGCAGCTGCATTAAGTTGGCCGGGCTAATGTTACGAACGCGGAAAATTGATAACGGCATAAGCGGGTGCTTGGTAAAGCGTTCGTTAATGATGAATCCAACCAGCATAGCGGCCGCTACGACGAATAGTTCGAGTGTTGAACCGGTCGTCC
>DASYJQ010000147.1:0-12071 GCA_035996265.1 Saccharimonadales bacterium (SeqCode) | reverse complement strand
GGGCGTTACGCAAAGCAAGCACGTTATATTCTTGGGCGAACAGCCGCCGGCAGTGATCGCTGAGCTATACCGCGCCGCTGACATATTCGTACTGCCCTCGACCGGCGAAGGTTTTCCGCTAACAGTCCAAGAAGCTATGGCTTCCGGCTTGCCGGTGATACTGGCTAACGACCCGGGCTACAAAGCCTACCAGTTCGATGCCAAACTTCTGACTTTAGTAACACCTAAGGCCGCCAGCATCGACAAAGCTATTCAGCGCATTATCGCTAACCCCCAGTTGCAACAGCACATGGGCGGCTACGCGCTGGCCTATGCCAAGCGCCACTTTAGCCGCACCGCTCACCAGCGCGCCTTACTGGCCATATATTCCAAGGCGGCGGCATGAAAATCCTCATAGCCACACCCTATTTTTTGCCTAAAATCGGCGGCGTTGAAAAATACACCCACTCGCTGGCCGTAGAGTTACGACGCCAGGGCAACCAGGTCGTCATTGTTACCTCCGGCGTAAAGGACGGGGATGTCACGCGCGAAACTATGGACGGCTTGACGGTGTACCGACTGCCGTTCCAACTGACGATTTCCAACACGCCGGTCAGCCTCAAATGGGGACGCCAACTGCGCAAGATTATAGCCGCGGAACAGCCGGACATTATCAACGGGCACAGCCCGGTACCATTCATGGCCGATGTCGCCGGCCGCGTGGCCAAACGCCTGGGTGTTCCGTTTGTGTTGACGTACCACTCCGGCAGCATGTTAAAGGGTAAACGTATACCGGATATGATTATCGGCGCTTACGAAAAACATTTCCTGCCAAAATTACTGAAAGCCTCGGCCGCGGTAACAACCTACAATCCCTTCATCGCCACCACCTATCCCAAGTACAAAAAAGACATTTATCTGGCGGCGCCCGGCGTTGATACGAAGGTCTTTACACCGTCAGAAACGATTACCGCCGACCCGCACCAATTATTGTACGTCGGACGTATGGACCGCACTTCGAGCTGGAAGGGTGTACACATCTTGCTGGACGCGCTGGCCATATTACTCGAAAAAGACCCGGGGTACGCCTTGCGCCTGGTCGGCTCCGGTGACGCCGTGGAAGATTTCCGTGCCCAAGCGCAACGCTTAGGTATCGCCAACCACGTAACGTTTGCCGGCGAACGCTTTGGCCGCGAGTTGGCTGACGAATACCAGCAGGCTGGCGTATTTGTACTGCCGTCTATTAGCGAGTCCGAATCATTCGGGATTGTATTGATCGAAGCTATGGCCTGCGGCACGCCGGTAGTCGCTTCAAACATTGGCGGCATGCCGCAAGTCATTAAAAGTACGGGTGGTGGCCTGTTAGCGCGGCCGGGCAATGCTATGGATTTGGCGGCGACTATTAAAATGATTACCGATAACGACCATCTGCGCACCAAGTTGTCCGAAGCCGGCCTGGCCAGCGTCCGCGACAACTACACCTGGAAGCACACCGCCGCTGTGTACGAAAATGTCTTTGGCGCCGCCACTGCGGGCGCCCGGCCGATCGTCCATATCACGCCATACTACCTGCCGAAATTGGGCGGCATGGAACGTGTCGCTCACGAACTGGTCACAGCGACCGCCAGCGCCAAAACGCCGGTGACGGTCATCACTTCGACCATCGGCGCCGGCGCCGCGCCGCGCATCGTTACCAATGGGCACTACCGCGTTGAACGCCTGCGGGCATTGTTCGTCGCCAACACGCCGTTGATGCCGTCGCTGTTCTTCCGCTTGCTGCGCTTCCCGCGTACGTCGGTATTCCATATGCATGTCGCCCAAGCCTTTGTGCCGGAAGTCGCACTACTGGCCGCCAAAATAAAGGGCATTCCGTTTATCGCCCACTTCCATTTGGATACCGCGCCATCGGGCCGTTGGGGCTTTTTAGTCGCCCCGTATAAAAAACTGTTATTCCCGCGCATGTTACAGGCCGCCGACCGCGTCGTCGTCTTTTCGGAAGAGCAAAAAACGCTGGTTACCGATAAGTACGGCGTCAGCCCGGAACGCGTCGCCATCATTCCGAACGGCGTAGGCGAACAGTTCTTTGCCGGCGGACAGCGGTCGCTGGGCGCTAAGCCACGCCTATTATTTGTCGGCCGGCTGGACGCCCAAAAAAACGTCGCCTTCATGCTGCGGTCGCTGGACGGCATTTCTGAGCAGTTTGAAACGCACCTTGTTGGTAGCGGCCAATTAAGCGGTGAACTCAAAAAGCTGGCCAAAAAACTCAAGCTGGACGACGTCCACTTTGACGGCCGGGCCGATGGCGAAGAACTCATGGCCCAGTACCGTAAGGCCGACGTGTTCGTACTGCCGTCCAACCGCGAAGGCATGCCGCTGGTGCTACTGGAAGCCATGGCCATGGGCCTGCCGGTAGTCGCTACCGACGTTACCGGCACCCGCGACCTGGTAGCCAACGGCAAAAATGGCCTGTTGGTACCACTCAATAACGAGGCTGCGCTGCGTGACGCCTTACTGCAGGTTGCCGGCGATAAAGATATCTACAAGCACATGAGTGAGGCCGCCACCGCGACAGCCCGCGGCTACGCCTGGCCGGCAGTGGCTGCCATGTTCGCCGAGCTCTATAAGCCTGAAGGCATCTCACCAGCTATACCTGCAGCCGCGGCCCGTAAGCCGCGGCCCGGCGCTATCATCTACGAAGCTAGATCAACGGCCACTATTCCGCTGACCGCAATCACGATACTATTAACCGCGTTGTGCGGGGGCCTGGTAGCATTCGGCGTGCCGACATTATGGGTAGCGCCGCTCATGCTGTTCCTGCTGCCAGGTTACTTGTTAGCTAAACTACTGGTGCGCAGCGGCGGCCTTGCGGAACGTGCGGCCTACATTGCCGGCTTTAGCGTATTACTCGGCGAGGGAATAGGGCTGCTCAACGCACTATGCAAACCAATCCTGCATACCAACGGCTTTGCACCGGCCTGGATCGCTGCCAGCTACGCCGTACTAACCACTGCGCTACTGGCAATAGTCCGGCGGCAGCATCAGGATTCGCAAACGATTGTTTTGCACCAGCTGTACCAATACAAAAACAGCAAAGCAATTGTATTCAGCGTGCTCTGTCTGGCGCTACCGGTACTGAGTTACCTGGGCGCCACCCGGTTAAACAACGGCGCTAACGGCAGTGTGGTTATTACGATGATCAGCCTGTCACTGGCGCTCGGCGCTTGGCTGTTCTGGCAGGAACGCAAAAAGCCGCTGCCATTGGCCATACCGGTCTTCATTTTTACATCCAGCCTGGCATACTTGTTGATGTTTGCTGCGCGCAGCCACTTTTTGGTCGGTTGGGACATTCAGCAGGAGCTAGGCGTGGCCAGCCTGACGCAGCAAAGCCAGGAATGGACCATCCGCACACTGCAAGACCCTTATAACGCCATGCTCAGCATCACGGTACTGCCGGCGGCGCTGGCCAGTATGCTGCACACGTCGCTGCTGACAGTCTTTAAATTCGTCATTCCGATATTGTTCAGTATTATGCCGGTCACGGTCTACCTGCTGGCACGCAACATACAGCGCTCGCGGCTAGTGGCTCTGGGCGCGGCGCTGTTCTTTATTGGTCAGTACCAGTTCATGCAGGAAATGCCGGCACTGGCCCGCCAGGAAATCGGCTTCCTGTTCTTTGGCTTGCTGCTGGTTGCGTTAACCAGCACCGTGCTGACCAAACTGGCCCGCAACACCTTGTTGGTACTATTTGGCGCCGGATTGATTGTGTCACACTATTCCACGGCCTATCTGGCTATCGGGCTGCTGGCTGCAGCCTACATTGCGTCTAAGCTGCTGGGCCGTTTACTGCTCTGGCGCACCACCACGCACCAATTGGCGCCGGCCCGCGTAACGTTTGGCTTCCTAGCCTTTATGATCGCCTTTGCCTTTATATGGAACGTACAAATAACCCACTCCAGCAATAACATCCAAAAATTCGCCAGCAACGTCTGGACGGCTATACCGGCACACCTGCCGAGCTCCATCCACTGGCCGAAAAACCGCACAGTGACCGGCGGTAATGTTGTTAACGCCCAGGCGCGGCGCGACTATTCTATATACATTGATAAAAAATACCACTTAGTGCCCGGCGCGACCGCAAACGCCATACAACCGGCCGTGTCTGACGCCATACCGATGCGCAATAAAACCGCTTACCGCGCCGTAGGTATTACCAAGGACGTCCTGCAGTGGGGCGTACGCCTGGGCGGCGTCATCGGCTGCGTCGTTCTGATCGCACTGGCCCGCCGCAAGCGCAGCGTGCCGCTCATAGAAATTACTGCTATGGCCGGCGCAACGATTGTTCTGATCAGCATTATCCAATTAGTACCGGGCTGGTCGGCGCAATACAACATTGAGCGCCTGGCCCAACAGGCGATGGTGCTTGTAGCGCCGGTCATCTTCCTGGCGCTGTATACGGCTGCTAAACGCTTATCGGTACGGCTGGTGATGCCGGTAGTATTCACCTTTGCCGGGCTGACCATCCTGCTATCCAGCGGTCTCGCCGCCCAGGCCGCCGGCGGCACTGCCACGCTGAACATCAACAGCTATGGCGAAGACTACGACCGCTTTTATGTCACCGCCAGCGAAGCAGCTTCGGCCGATTGGTTGGCCCAGAATTACAATGGCAGCGATGCCGTGTTCGCCGACCGCTACGCCGCCCGCCGCTTGGTAAACTATAGCAACCTGCCAAAATATCCTAAGAATGATATCCTGCCGCAAACCCTAACCGCTGGCGGCTACGTGTACACCGACCATGCCAACGCCCAAGGCCTTGAAAAGAGCACGTCGGGGCAGGGCATTATCACGTTTAAGTTCCCGACGGATGACATACAGCACGCCAAGGATGTTATCTACCGTGGCCAGGGCACGATAATTTACAAGTAATGCGTATTTCAGTAATCATCATCAACAAGGGTGAACGCGGCGTTGACGAAACGCTGGCCGGCTTGCAGCAGCAGACCATCACATTGCCCTACGAAGTCATAATTGTTGACGCCTCTAACGGTGCGCTCGACGACATTTACAGTAAGTACCCGTCTGTGCACACCACGCCGTTCACCAGCAAGACCGGCAAAAAAATCACCATACCTGAACAGCGCAACGTTGGCATCCGGCAAGCCAAGGGCGACATTATTGTATTTGTTGATGCCAATTGCGACCCGCAGCCAAACTGGCTAGAGCGCCTGGTGGCGCCGATTATCACCAGCGGTGAACTCATTACCGCCGGCGCGACACGGTCCACCGGCAGCAAAACGTTCCACGACGTGGAATTATCTGACGGTAAAACCAAGACCTATCTGCCGTCGGCGCCGACCATCAACCTGGCTATTGCGCGCAGCGTATTTAAAAAAGTCGGCTATTTTGACGAAAACCTGAACTACGGCTCCGACATGGACTTTACCCGCCGGGCGGTGATTGCCGGCTACAAAATCCTGTTCGTACCATCAGCGATTATTTCGCACGACTGGGGCACGCTCAAGCAGGAATTCAAGCGGGCCTACCGCTACGGCGAAGCCAAGACCCGCTTGCTGCGCAAGCACCTCGAGCCAACCGCTTCGTTTATGAAGCGCGAAGCGGTACTGGTGGTGTATGCTGGATTTATAGTGCTTTTACCACTGACATTCTGGCTGCCAGCCTATCCTTTGCTCGTCATACTGCCGATGGCTAAAAATATCCGCGGCAATGGTCCCAAACTAGTACTCGTTAATCTCGTGACTGCCTTTGGCGCCTTAAAAGAGCTGCCCGCTCACTACTTGCGCAGGTAACCATATGGCTCAAGTCCTTGTTTTCCCCCGCGACCTTAACCCCTACCAAAACCGGCTGCACGGCGCATTGCCCGGCGATATCACCACACGCTATATTGACGTGCTGCCGGACAGCAGGCTAAAAGCGCTGTTCTTTGCGCCGCGTTTGCTGGCCGCTTTGCTGGCCGGGCGGATGCAGGGCTTCCGGATCTTCCACTTGCACTGGCTATACCCGTTCAGTCTGCCCAAGATCGTACCCGGCCACCAATACTTGTCGATGCTGCAAACGCTCTTCTTTATCCGCATCGTGCGCCTGCTGGGTTATAGGTTGGTATGGACGGTGCACAATGTGCTGCCGCACGAACAGCAGACCAGCGACGACCGCCGGGTGGCCCGTTACCTGGCTGCATCGGCCGCAGTCAAAATCGTCCATTCAACCGCCAGCGTTACGCAAATGGAAGCCGCCGGGCTCGATACCAACAACCTGCAGATCATCCCGCACGGCAATTACATCGGAGTATACCCGGAGCACCTCACAAGCGATGCCGCCCGCGCGCAGCTGGGGCTGCAGCCGGCCGACCGCGTCATATTATTCTTTGGTATTATCCGGCCGCACAAGGGCGTCGAACAACTACTGACTGCCTTCGGCGAACAAAAACTGCCGCACGCCCGGCTGGTAATTGCCGGCGCCTGTAACGATCCGGCGCTCCGCAAAACGCTGACTGCCGCCAAAAAAGATGCCCGTATTATTGTGCATGACCACCACATTAGTGATGACGACGTGGCTCTGTACTACCGTGCTTGCGACGTCGTATGCCTGCCATTCCAGGCGGTGACGACCAGCGGTTCGGCGCTGTTGGCCCTATCCTTCGGCAAGCCGCTGATTGCACCGCGGGCGGGTGCGCTACTGGATATTCCCGCCGCAGCCGGTATTCTGTACAATCCAGAAACCGATGCCAGCTTGGCTAAAATTATCCGTAACGCGTTAAGTAACCCGCAAGCCTTGGCAGCAGCCGGCAAAGCCGCTGGCGCCTACGCCGCCACATTGGGTCAGCCGGTCATCGCTGGCAAGACCGCCGAAATCTACCGGACGCTAAGCGCGAAGTAGCAGGGCCGAGCGCACCGCGCGCCACTGCAACGCCAAATACACGCCAACGGTCAACGCTTGGCCTGTCAGCCAGGCGACGCCGACCGACGTCAAGCCATGTGCGGCGCTCATATATACTAACGCGCACACCAGCAGGGCATTAGTGGCATTCATAACGCCGTAGGCCAGCGGCCGCTTCTGGACATTCAGCAGCGAATCGCCGAGCCAGTTAACACCAATAAACAAGCTGGATATACACAACAGCACCAGCAAAGTCTCGCCGGCAGCGGCATAGCGCGGGCCATAAAAGTGCAGCACAGCGGTCCCGGCCGCAGCCAACAGCAAAGCGGCCGGCACAAGCAGCGAGAACAGATGCCGGGCGGCGCGCAGCAGATAGCGCAGATAGGCGGCGTTGGTTTTTTCGTGCGAAGCCTCGGCCATAAATGACTGGGCGCTGGAGCTGCTAACGATGGTCAGCAGGCTGGCGATTTGCATTGGTATATAAAAGAACGCCGCCTGTTCCGGGCCGAGTTTAGTGAGCACAATCAGCGGTACTAACGTACTGGGCAGTATGCCGAATATCGTGCCGATCAAGTTACCGGCGGTGAACCGGTAGGTGTCATAGAGCGTTGCAATACTGAACCGGATACGCTGGCCGCGGTATTGTTTGGCGATTGCGATGCCTTGGTAGATGAGTCCGATCAGTGCCGTCAGCCCGTAGACCAGCAAAATGCCTTGCAGCCGCAAGCCGGCGAACAAGAAGGGTAGTACCAAGCGCAGCGGGTAGCCCCACAGCGTCTTCAAAAAGATCCGTTTGCCGTCTTTGTGGGCGAGTAATACGGCGTCGGCAATCACCCCCAGGGTACTGACCATGATCAGCAGCAGCACCGTAACGAACATCGCCGGATCGGTAGTAACGAACAGCAGTTGCGGGGCGAGCAGGCCGATCATCATAATTGCGGCCGTACCAATAACTATTGAACTCAGCGCGGCGATGCTGAAGACGGTGCCGATGTATTCCGCCTTGCGGCCGTGGTGCGGCAAAAAACGAATGACCGCATTATTGAGTCCCAGCGCCGTGATAGCGGCCGCCAGGTTAACGCACGAAATGAGACTTACGGCGTAACCGACTTCAGCGGCGCGGAACAGCCGGGCGCAGAGCAGCCAAAAAAAGAAGCCGATACCGGCGCCAACAGCGGCGCCCAACATCAAAAAAATAGAGTTACGGCGCATGCTGTCGTGCATCAGGTAATCCCAGGGACGGCGGATAAATTGTGGCACAGCACGCATAGAAACTCGCTTTGTAATTAATACTTATTATACCAAATTATGCACATAATAGCAAATACCGCCCGGCAAAGCAGGCGGTATGTTTTGTAGCCGCATTAGTAGCTGCAGCGACTACTTTTTCTTGCGGTCGCTCACTTCCATTTTGACCAATTCTGCTGCCGGGGCAAACAGTAGAGCATACAAATTGAAACCGATGACTGCGCCCAGGACTGGGCCGAGTACATAGGTGCCCCAGACCCACTGGTGGAAACCAAGGGCGACGGCCGGGTTGATAATACCACCGGAAACAAACGATGCGCACAAGATGCCGATGGCCAGGGAAGCGCCCACAACCGCAGCACCCTTGCCGCCTTCATAGCGGTTGTAAACAGTGGCGGCCCAGCCGAGTGCAAACACAAACGCGCCGAGCGCTTCAGAAACTAGTACGCGGCTCTCGTAATGACCATGGGCGCTAACGTGCTGATTAGTAACGTAGGCAAACAAGGCGTAAGCCGCAATACCGCCCAGCAATTGTACGGCCAGGTACACTACTGCCGGCAACACCTTAACGCGGCGGCAGGTCAACAGCCCGATAGTGATCGCCGGGTTGAAGTGACCGCCCGATACGCGGCCGAAAACCATCGACATCGCACCGACAGCCAAGCCAACGGCCAAAGCGATGAAGTACGGATTACTAATATTGACGGTGACTGCCAGGGCAACGGTCGTCAAAACCCCAGTACCCAAAAACTCCGCCATTAGCATGGCGATCTTGTGACGTTCTCGCAACATATACCCTCCCAGGTTTAGGTGTTACTTCAAGCGTAAAACAATACTGCCCGCTTGTAAATACTCGGACAACACCTGCTACTGGATAACGGTCAGGCCGGGGTAGTCGCCCTCAGGCTTAGCAATAAGCTGGTTACTGACATCAACGAGATCGTAGCCAAAAGCAAGCTCGATAGTACGACGTTCTGCGTCTGTACCGCCGAGTTCGTTGGCCAGTTCAGCAGCGAAGCCAGGAGTGTAGCCGAATAGCTGAGCGCCCGTGGCGTCAGTAAATTCGTTCTTGGCAAAGCCCATACCATCCTGGGTTGGCGTATATAGGCCGCCAGCGTGGTGACCATGCGTGGCGTCGTGTTCGGCTTGGAGGTACGAATAGTGCTGCGGGGCGGTAGCCAGAATGCGCGCCTTGTGTTGGGCAGGGTCCCATACACTATAAAAACCGCTGTCGACGCGTCTTTGCTTGGTGGCTTGCATATCGGCAAATATACCCTGCTCATCACTGCGCGCCACGCCGGCCGCTTGCAGCGTGCCGAAGGCTACATCGGCCAGCACTTGGTCTGCGACAGACAATTCGGCCTTTTTGCTAGCGCCACAGTCTTCGTGCCCAGCATCTTGGTAACCGGCACGGCTTAGGACACCGGAGACAATATCGTAAGCCTCGTTAAAATCGCGTGCTTCGCGTACAATGGTCGCGTTGGCGGCAACTGCAGCTTTTGTGGCAGCGAGGTTGGTGCCGCCTGGCAATTGAGGTGTAACAACTTCGCGCAAGGCAGCTGGATCTTCGACGTTACCAATTTTGACGAACGGACGCTCGTCTATGCAATAGGCAGCTTTGGGTACGGTGTAGGGGTGCGTCGCCTCACCGGCAGCGCGGGCCATGCTAGCGGCCTGCTCGTCGTTAGTAAACTCATAGCCAGGGCCAATCTTATCGCCATTGACGTTTGAACCACCAATAGTAAGATGCGCGATAACCGCCGGATTGTGAACGACCTCCAGCTTGCTTGTTACGACTTCGATTTGAGACATAGAAAATACTTACCTTTGTTAAAACTTAATAACTGGCTACACCATATGCAGCTATTTCACCAAAGATAATAGTCCTCTCCACCCCATAAAGCAAGAGGCATTATATATAGCGTGTGATATATATCGTATGGCCACATATATGCTTACTGGTATCGTAAGGACAGTAAGCGGAGTACGGATATGCCCCAGCTAGAGAACGGACCACAGCCAATGTGCCGTCTACCGGAAGTCGATGACGCCGTACTAGCCGATATGTCCGGCGTGCTCGCATTAAACCAAGACCAACTTTGGCAAGCATTGGGCGATGCTCAAACCGGGCAGCTACCAGCCTGGGCTTTAAGTGAGGCGAGCCGTATGGCACGCGACGGGGTTGACGCTCGTGACGCTTTTATACAAGGCGTAGGTTACGCCGTTGCGGCGCTGACACGGCAATTAATTCGTGATAGTGATAAGAGCACTATTGCCGAAATGTTTGCTACCCGCCTCCAAACTACCGAAACCTAGCCCTTGCGGGAATGGCGGCGGCGGATTTCGGCGACTTCCAAGCGGACAGCTTGGCGGGCAAACATAGTTTGGGCGCGGTCGAGTTCCACTTGGTTCTTGGCATCTTTGAGTAAGCGCGCTGCTTCGGCGTGAGCTTTTTGGGCTTCAGCGACGTTGATTTCGTCGCCATGGGTGGCTTCGTCTACCAGAATGCGGACGCCGGCTTTGCCAATCTCAGCGACACCGCCGTAGGTGGCGTAGTGCTCCAGGTGGTAATCGGCGTCACTTTTGTTGCGCCGGATGATGATAATGCCCGGCACCAGCTGCGTTAACAACGGTTCGTGGCCCGGCAATACCGTAATCTGGCCGGAAGCCGTCGGCAGGATAGCCGAATAGGCGTCGGCCTTAAACTTCACGCCGTCTAATGTTACGAGTTCAAAATTCATTACTGTTCCTCTTCTGTGGCTTGGCGTAGGGCCGCGGCGGCCATGGCCTGCTCAAACGTTAATTCGCCGTGGAGTACATCACCGATTACGCCTGACGGCAAATCCGTCAAACGGTGTGACGGCTCTGTGACTTCCGGGCCTTCACCAAGCACGGCTGCTAACTCGCCGCCGTCAGCACGGACAGCGTTGCGTTCGGGGTCAGGCAGTTCTGTGGCGGGCGCGGCAGGAACTTCAACCGTCTGCATGCCGGGGAGGTAGCCTAATCTTAGGGCGGCGCTCCTAGCTATACGGGTCATATCCGGGCCCATACCTTCGCCAGAACCAAAACGTTCGGCTTCCGTACCGCCAGACCTGCGACGACGAGGGGACATTATTTAACCTCTTCGATGCCGCCCTTCATGTAGAAGGCGCTTTCCGGCTTACTGTCGTGCTTGCCATCGAGGATTTCGCGGAAGCCCTTGATGGTGTCTTTCAAGCTGACGTACTTGCCAGGATTGTTGGTGAAAATTTCAGCAACGTAGAATGGCTGGGTCAGGAAGCGCTGGATGCGGCGGGCGCGGCCAACAACTTGCTTGTCTTCGTCGGACAATTCGTCCATACCAAGGATAGCGATGATGTCTTGCAAGTCTTTGTAGCGCTGTAAAATACGCTGGACTTCACGGGCGACGTTATAGTGCTCTTCGCCGACAATCTCGGGGTCGAGGATAGTTGAGCTGGAGTCGAGCGGATCAACGGCCGGGTACAGGCCCAGGTCGGTCAGGGCGCGGTTCAGCGCGATGGTCGAGTCAAGGTGGGCAAAAGTGGTTGCCGGGGCTGGGTCGGTCATGTCATCGGCGGGCACGAACACAGCCTGGATAGAAGTAATGGAGCCTTCTTTGGTCGATGTAATGCGCTCTTGCAGGCCACCCATTTCTTGCTGCAGGTTCGGCTGGTAACCAACGGCTGAGGGCAGACGGCCGAGCAGTGCAGACACCTCAGAACCGGCCTGGGTAAAGCGGAAAATGTTGTCAACGAACAACAGCACGTCCTTACCGTTGTCGCGGAAGCCTTCGGCAATCGTCAAACCGGTCAGGGCGACGCGCAAACGGGCGCCTGGCGGCTCGTTCATCTGGCCAAAGACCAGGGCTGTGTTCTTAAGCACACCGGATTCTTTCATTTCGCCGTAGAGGTCGTTACCTTCGCGGGTACGCTCGCCAACACCGGCAAATACCG
>DASYJQ010000146.1:0-2633 GCA_035996265.1 Saccharimonadales bacterium (SeqCode) | reverse complement strand
ATTTTTGAGCTTCTGGTCCATGAACGCTTCTATCTCTGCAAAATCGACAATGTCTTGGTACATGGCCCGCATTTCTTTGCGGTTAAACCCGAGCAGGGCGCCGTTCAGATACACGTTTTCCCGGCCGGTTAATTCCGGATTAAAGCCCACGCCTAATTCAATAAATGGCGTCAGCTTGCCGTTGACCGTAATAGTGCCCTTGCTGGGTACGTAGATGCCGGCTAGCATTTTCAATAGCGTGCTCTTGCCGCTGCCGTTGCGTCCGACAATACCAAAAAACTCGCCTTCTTTAATTTCGAACGAAATGTCTTTAAGCACTTCTTGCTTCTCGTAGGACTTATTGCCCTTAAACAGATTAATAAGCAGCCCTTTCAAGGAGGTGTGCTTCTCGTGCGGCAGACTGAACGTCTTAGAGACGTGCTGCACACTGATCATTGTCTCTTTGCCGGCGAGATTGCTCATTATAAATTCTCCGCGAAATTCTTGGCTTCTTTTTTGAAGTACAGGACGCCGAGTATCAATGCCAGCAACGTGATGCCGAATGGAATAAGGCGGGCGGCTGGTGTATGGAAGACCTCGGCAATCGTTAGCGTCTGCGGCGTCACCAGTGCGCTGCGGGCGTCCTGAATCGTTTGGGCCATCGGATTAATGAGCAACAGTTTCTGAAACGTAACATTGCTTATGACCGTCACCGGATAGAGGATTGGCGTCAAATAAAACAGGGCTTGTATAACCACTTCCCAAATGTGGCTAATATCGCGGTATTTCACAAAGGCCGCTCCCAGAAACAGTGACACCCCAAGCGAAAAAATATAAATCTGCAACAAAATAAACGGCAGGAAGACCGCCGACGATGAGACGTCCACATTGTTGACTATCATAAATATGCCGACGACAATGAGGTTTAATCCCAAGTTGATGAGCGTGCCCACGCTGCTGGACAGCACGATAATCCAACGCGGGATACGAATCTTGCGGATAAGATCGCCGCGCGACACGATTGCGCTCAGGCTTTGGCTGGTCATCTCCGCAAAAAAACTCCACAGTACGATGCCTAGTAGCAAATAGATGGGGTAGTGGGGCACGCCTTTCCCGATTTTCAGGAAGCGGACAAATACCACATACAAAATCAAAAAGAAAAGAAGCGGCCGCAGTAACGACCAGGCATAGCCAATCGCTGAACCCTGATACCGTAACTTAAAATCGGTCGCCACCAGTTCGCGCAGCAAGGCGCGATTCTGCTTACTGAATACTTTACTGAATGACATAGTCTAGTCAGACATTATAAGGTATTGTTAATCATATGAGAAATACCGTGTACGTTATCATTCCCAATTGGAATGGGGGCCAAAGACTGGGCGTATGCATCGAATCAGTCCTGGCGCAATCATACAAGAATCTGATAGTAGTTATTGTCGACAATGGCTCACACGACAACTCCCGGGCTATCATCGAAAAATATGCCAAGCAAGACAGTCGCGTGCGAAGTGTGTATCGCGACAAAAACTACGGCTACACTGGTGGCGTCAACCCCGGCTTTGAGTTGGCCGTCAACGAAGGCGCCGAGTATGCCGCGCCATTTAACAACGACGCTATTGCCGACAAGGACTGGCTCAAGCACCTGGTCGGCTACCTGGACGCTCACAAGCGGTATGGTATTGCGGCCTGCACAATCCTACACGCCGACGGCAAAACCATCGACAGCACCGCCGACCAATACACTACCTGGGGTATTCCGTTTCCTCGCGGCCGCGACGAGCCGTCTTCCGCCCGTTATGACCAAGACACCGACATCTTCGGCGCTTCGGGCGGCGCCAGTATGTACCGCGTCAGTATGCTCAAAAAGATCGGCTTACTCGACCAAGACTTTTTTGCTTATTATGAAGACATCGACCTGAGCTTCCGCGCCCAGCTTGCCGGTTGGAAGGTAGCTTTTGTGCCAAAATCCGTTGTCTTCCATGAGCAGGGGAAAACCAGCGCGCAACTCGCCAAACGCAAAACCGACGGCCGGGTGGCGACGACATTTACCACCAAACAATACATGAAAAATTTGCCGTTTATTCTGGTAAAAGACATGCCGTTGCCGCTCTTACTCCACGTACTGCCGCGTTTTTGCCTGGCCTACAGCCTGTTCTTCCTCAAATCATTTACCGAAGGCAGGGGAGGCGGGGCGCTTAAAGGTCTCGGCCTGTTTTGGGCCAACTTCCCTAAAAAACTCGTCCAGCGCCGGCGCATCCAAAAATCCCGCACCGTTACCAATGCCTACTTATGGAGTTTGTTCGTACACGACCTGCCGCCAAATGCTTACAAACTCAAACGGCTGCGCGCTTTATGGCGACGCTTAACCGCCCCTGTCTAAATTTTTTGGCGCTGCGCTTTAAGCTTCGTTTTAGTCTTCGCCCCTGCCGCCGGCAGCACCAATGCAATTCCCGCCACCAGCCACCACTGAGCGGCGACGGCTTCATTACTCCACATGTGTAATAGCATGTTAATGACCACATACGCCCAGAATGTCGCTAACAGCACCACTGTCCACTCGTCGTGGCGGCGAACCAGACGCATATACAGCCACACCTGCGCCCCAATAAACAATGCCAGCCCCGCTACGCCGGCTTCATACCCTATTTGCACAT
>DASYJQ010000145.1:0-9503 GCA_035996265.1 Saccharimonadales bacterium (SeqCode) | reverse complement strand
CGCCGAGCTGAAAGAGCTTTCCGGCCGCGAACTGGACGATTACCACCGACCGTGGATTGATGATGTTACCTTTGCACTCGATGGCGTTGAGTACAAGCGTATCGACAAAGTTTTGGATTGCTGGTTCGAGAGCGGATCAATGCCGTTTGCCCAGTTCCATTATCCGTTTGAAAATGTTGAGAAGTTTGAAGCCAACTTCCCGGGTGAGTTCATCGTCGAGTATGTCGGACAGGTTCGTGCCTGGTTCTACTATTTGCACGCGGTGAGCGTCGGGCTATTCGGCAAAAATTCATTCAGCAATGTTATTACCACCGGTACGCTGGCAGGCAATGATGGCCGCAAAATGAGTAAGAGTTTCGGTAACTTTACTGATCCGAACGAGCTGATGGACCAATATTCGGCTGATTCGTTGCGCTTTTTGCTGATGAATTCACCACTGATGACCGGTGAAGATTTTGCGCTGGTTGATAAGGACGTCGCCGACGTCGCCCGCAAGCTGAGCATGGTATGGAACATGTACGACTTCTTTACGCTGTACGCCGAAGTTGACGGTTGGGAGTGGGACGGCAGCTATGACGACCCGAGCGCTGATATGACCAACCCGTTGGACCAATGGATTGTGTCGCGCGTGCACCAGCTGACGGCTGAAGTCGGCAAACACATGGATGGTTACGACATACCAAACGCTATGAAGCCAATCCTGCCGTTTATCGAAGACGCCTCTAACTGGTACGTACGCCGTTCGCGCCGCCGTTTTTGGAAGAGTGAAGACGATGGCGACAAGCAGGCCGCCTACCGCACGTTGCACTATGTGCTAGTGCAGCTGGCGCATGTCATGGCGCCGTTTACGCCGTTCTTGGCCGAAGAGCTGTACCAGAAGTTAACTGGCGGAGAATCGGTGCACTTACGCGACTGGCCGGTTGGTGGGCACGTTAATGAGCTAATCGTTGACCGCATGGCTTTTGTACGCGAAGTAATTAATGAAGGCTTGTCGGTACGCGCTTCAAGCGGCCTTAAGGTGCGGCAACCGCTGCAATCGGTATCGGTTGGCGGCGTTGATGAGCATTTGGGCGAAGATCTGGCGGAGCTGACGCCAATAATTTTGGAAGAGTTGAACGTTAAAGAGCTCAAGAAGACCAAGGCTACCGACCGCGAAGTATCGCTCGATACCAAGTTGACGCCGGCGCTGAAGCGCGAGGGTATGATGCGCGAAGTCGTCCGCAACGTGCAGAACGCCCGCAAGCAAGCCGGTTTGGACGTTGATGACCGTATTGAACTAAGTTTGTCTTCGGTTGACGAAGAGTTACGCAAAGCTATTGCCGAGCATAAGGATGTCATAGCTGCCGAAACCCTGGCTAAAACTGTTGAATTTGACCAAACATACGAGCACGAGTCGTCATGCGCGATTGATGGTGCGCCGCTGACGGTTTCGCTGCAGAAAACAAAGGGCTAAAGCGTCTGTAACACTTTACAGATGAAGCCATATCTGGTACTATCTGTTGGTAGTTAAATTTCTAAAAAAGAGTATACGCAATGAAAAAAGCAGTAATCGTAACCGGCGGTAAGCAGTACCTCGTCTCTGAAGGCGAAACGCTTGATGTTGAGTTGTTACACGCAGACAGCAAAAGCGTGACCTTTGAGCCGTTGCTCGTCATTGATGGCGAAGCTGTTAGTGTTGGTACTCCCAACGTTGACAAGGTAAAGGTTACTGCTGAAGTCGTCGCCGAAGACGAAATGGATGACAAAGTCACCTCCATTCGTTATAAGGCTAAGAAGCGAGTACACACTGTGCGCGGCCACCGCCAGCACCACACACAAATCAAAATTACCAAAATCGCGTAATTTTTGGCTAAGGCCTGTGGATAAAACAGCAACGAGAAATTCGTTGCTGTTTTTTTAACACCAATAATTCTTAGGTGATAGCTGCTGTTTTTAACGAAAAGACGTAGCGTACAAGCGTTAGCGTCACATATGTTGTTATTATAACGTCATCGGTCTATTGACCTGTACGAGTTTTGATTACATAGATAACACCTTATTTTCTTCTTGGCATCTATTGTGCATCAGAGGTAGTAAACAGATAATAATAGAGTACTCCAAGGTCTACCTACGGGGCAGACAAAAAATCCAACAACAAACTCAACACAACCACAAACACCTAAAAAACTAAATGTCCCAAAAAGTACGTATACCGTTGCTACGTTTAAGCAAGCCGTTGCTGGCAGTGTTCGCTGTTGCCCTGGTGCTGCTGAGTACATTTGCGGTCGTGCTGCATAAGCCCGGAACTGCACTAGCTGCTACCAGCAACAGCATCAACTTCCAAGCCCGCCTGATGAGTAATACTGGCGGTATTGTTCCTGACGGGTTCTACAACGTTGAATTCAAAATTTATAACGCCGTTACCAGCGGAACATTACAGTTTACCGACACGTACTACGACAGTAATGGCGTGACTGCCGGCCAAGATGCCCGGGTGCGCGTGGCCAACGGCTACCTGACGGTTAGCCTGGGTTCGCAAGCCAGTAACCCGTTCCCCAGTACAATCAAGTGGGACCAACAGATGTGGATCACCATGAACATCGGTGGCACGACACAAACAGCTACTCCGACTTGGGACGGCGAAATGAGTCCGCGCTTGCAATTGACGGCCGTACCGTACGCCTTTCGGGCCGGGCAATTAGCCAGTCTGGCCGGTAGCTTTACTGGTGTTTTGCAGTTTGCCGGTAGCTTCGGCCAAGATTCGACGATCACTTTACCCGATCCTGCCGGCCCGACGGCGACAGTTTGCTATCAGGGTTCGGCAAGCTGTGGATTTGTAACAGGGACAGCCGCCGGCTTCATCCAGAACGGCACTACAGTGCAAACGGCGGCTAACTTTAATATCAGGTCGGCGGCAATTGGTTCGGTTGGCGCAGTGGTGCAAGGGGCAAGCGGCCAGACAGCTGACTTGCTGGATCTGCAAAGTTGGAATGGCACCACAGCCACCACGCTCTTTGGGGTGGATAAGAACGGCGTGTTGACGGTGGGCGGTGGCCAAACAGCGGATATTACCAGCAATGGCAACCTGACGATCGCCTCTGGTAGTACGAACGCTAGCCTGACACTGAACAGCAACGGTACAGGGACGCTAAACGTGGGCACAACCGCATCGAGCAAGACAATTAACATTGGTACGGTAGGCAGCACAGCGGGTTCGACGACGATCCATATGGCCGATTCTTCTGACGCGGGCAGCACGCAGACTATCACTATCGGTAGTAATGCCAATGCGGCTAGTGCAACGAACATTACCGCTGGCACGACCGGCGGTATCAACATTGGTACGATTGGCAGCGCGGCGGCTGGATCTTCGGTGCATATCGCGGACACTAGCAGCACTAGTAACGCCCAGGCAGTGACTATTGGTTCTACCGCGGCTAACACTAGTAACCTTACTGTTATTCAAGGTGGAAGCAACACTACGCAAGCCATCCAGCTACTGCCGAACACGGCAGGCGGCATTATGATTGGTGCCAGCGCCGGTACCGGCACAATTACGCTTGGCCAGTCCACAGCTGCCAACACGATCAATATCGGCAGCGCCAACTTTACCGCCGCCAATCTGCAGACCGTTAATATTGCCAACGGCAGCCAAACAACCGCAGCTAGCACACTTGCCGTCAACATTTTGTCTGGCGCCGCTGGTAATGCCGGCACAGCCACGCTAAACCTGGCTAACAATGACCGCGTCACCGGGGTTAATATTGGCAATGTGGCTGCTGATGCCGCCAGAACACTAAATTTGTTCAGTGGTGATAATGTCGTCGGCGTGGACACTTTAAACATCGGTACGGGTAACTCGACGGTTGCTGCAGGTAAGACGATCCACATTGGTGACGGTGCGCCATCGGGTAGCGGCACGAATGTCATTACCGTCGGTTCGATTGCTAGTGTCGGTAGTACTACCACAATTCAAGGTGGGAACGGCACTGGTGCGGTTTCGGTGCAGGCAGCAGGGTCTGGCACGATCAGCATCGGCACCAACGCTTCGAACGTCATTACCGTAGGCAACACTGCTTCCACTGGCACTCTAACTCTCGGTCAGTCCTCATCTGCCAATACCATCAACATTGGCAGCGCTAACTTTACAGCCGCCAACCTCCAGACCGTTAACATTGCCAATGGTACCCAAACAACCGCAGCTAGCACACTTGCCGTCAACATTTTGTCTGGCGGGGCTGGCAACTCTGGTACTGCTACTTTAAGTCTGGCAAACAACGACCGCGTGACGCAGGTCGATATCGGCAACGTGGTTGCCGATGCCAGCCGTACGTTGAATGTTTTTAGCGGCAATACGATCACCGGTACGACCGACACTATTAATATCGGCACCGGCAACACGGTTGGTACCGGTGCAAAAGTCATTCACATTGGTGATGGTACGCCGGCAGGCACAAATACGGTGACAGTCGGTTCAATTGCCTCAACCGCAAATGTAACAACAGTGCAGGGCGGTAACGGCGCAGGCGCAGTATCAATCCAAGCGGCCGCCTCGGGTACGATCAATGTCGGCGATACGAACAACAACCAGCTGACGTTGGGTGGCGCAACCAGTGTGGTAAAGCTCGGCAACCTGGGCGCTTCGACTGCTACCGCCATTGCCGTTTGCCGCGATAGCTCTACTACTAACCTGATCGCCTGTACCGCTGGTACAGGCACTGGCACGCCGTTCCTGCAGGGTGGCAACAGCTTTAACGCTACCGGCGTGCTGGGGACCAGCGATAACTTTGGCTTGCAAATCAAGACGAACAATATCGTCCGCGCCACATTTGATAATGCCACGAATGGCTTGTACCTTGGTTTGGGCATAACCAACGCCGCTCCAACAGCCTTTGCTGTCCAGGCAACGGGCAGTTCGACGGCCGGTACGGCTGGCGCAGCTCTGACGATCCAGGGTGGCGCCGGAGCTTCGGCCACCACAGGCAGTGCCGGTGGTGCGGTAACGATCCAAGGCGGTAACGCTGCTGGCACTGGCGGTAACGCCGGCGGCAACATTATTTTGACCCCTGGCACTAAGACAGCTGCCGGTGCTGCCGGCATTGTGCAGATACAACCAGCTGCTGGCAATGACTCGACGTCACTCTTCAACATCAAAAATGCTGGCACTAACAATGTCTTCACGGTAGATAGTGTTAACGCGCGGGTTGGCATAGGCCTTGGTGGCAGCACGGTTCCGACGCTAACCGGCCAGGGCATAGAGATATCCGACGGTTCACTGCGCTTTAGCAATAACGGGGTTACCAAGGATTTGTATATCACGCCGGGCACCGGCGCTACTGTGAAGACGGTCATAAATGTCGTTAACTTTGATCCGGGCGCCAACTCTCAGATTCTAGCCTTCGGACTACCTTCTACTACAGCGAACGCAAATACCAGGGCGCTGTCGGTGTTTGACGCGCGTGCCGGTGTCCATCAGCCAACGATTAGCCTCTTCTCGGTTGACGAGAACTCCGTATTTGGCTTGAGCTGGGATGGTTCCAGCAGTACGGCCCGTTTGAAGACGGACGGTACGAACGCGACGCAGGCCAGTATCCTAATCCAGCCGGCTGCCTCTACGGCAGGCACGGCGGGCGGTAGCACGCTTGCCGGCGGCGACGTGAACGGCGCAACGGTAACTGGTGGCGTAGCTTCTGTGCAAGGCGGTAACGCTACCGGCAGCGGTACACGGACCGGTGGTGGGGTAACTATTGATGGCGGCACCGGCGCCAGCGCCAATGGCGTCATCAACCTGGGTGTTACCAACTCTAACAGCATCAACATTGGTTCGGTTGGCGGCACTGTTAAGGCGACAACCGTCAGCATTGCCAGTACTACGGATGCCACAAATGCACAGGCCGTAACCATCGGTTCAACTGCGGCTAACACCGGTAACCTGACGGTTATCCAGGGCGGTAGTAACGCCACTCAGGCTATCCAGTTATTACCGAACGCTCTTGGCGGGATTATGATCGGCGCCGCTACCGGTACCGGTACGATAACGCTTGGCCAATCCACAGCATCTAACACGATTTCTATCGGCAGCGCTACGCCGGTAGCAGCAGCTACTCAAACGATCAACATCGGCAACGGCAGTCAGTCGAATGCTACCAGTTCCATCGCCGTCAACATTTTGTCTGGCGCCGCCGGCACCAACGGTACGGGGCAACTGAACCTGGGTAACAATGACCGCGTGACCGGGATCGATATCGGCAACGTGGTCGCCGATGCCAGCCGCACACTGAATGTCTTTAGTGGGAATACCTTGACCGGCCTTACGGATACCATTAACATTGGCACCGGCAACACGGTTGGTACGGGCACCAAGGTAATCCATATTGGTGACGGTACGCCTGCCGGTACTAACGCCGTAACAGTCGGTTCGATCGCCTCAACCGGAAACGTGACAACGATTCAGGGCGGTAACGGGACAGGGGCCGTGTCGATCCAGGCGGCATCCTCGGGTACTATTATTATCGGTAATACCAATTCGAACGCTGTCACTCTTGGCGGCACAAGCGGCACTACGACATTGAACGGTACTATTAAAGTGAATACGCTCGGCGCTGCTACGGCTACTGCGGCTGCGGTATGCCGCGATACGGCAACTACGAATTTAGTAGCCTGTGACAGCACCAACACCAGTGGCCAGGCATTTTTACAGGGTGGCAATAACTTTGGCGCATCCACGCCTGGTGTTTTGGGCACACAGGACAATAACAACCTACAAGTAATTACAAACAATATTGCACGGGCCACCTTTGATACTAGCAATAACCTCTACTTGGGCAACGGCGTTACCGCTGCGGCACCCAGTAACTTTACGGTGTCGGGCACGGGCAGTAGCGCGGCCACAGTCACTGGCGGCAACCTGACGGTGCAGGGTGGCGTGGGCAATACCACCGGTGGTGGTGGTACGGTTAAGATTCAGGGCGGTGGCAGCGGCAACGGCGCAGCGGCTTTGGGTGGCGATGTAACGATTCAGGGCGGTACAGCCAACGGTACTGGCGTTAGTAACGGCGGCAATGTTAACATCCAAGGCGGTACATTGGCTGCTACTGGCACAAAGGGGCTCATCCAATTAAACGGCTCCACGTACTTCACGAGCGGTACCTTTAGTAGCGGCGCTTCCAGTGCCACCATTACGCAGAGTTTGGTCGACTCTAACTCGTCGATTATGGCCACGGCTACGGCAGCTGGGTCGACCTTTACCTTACCATCTCCAACCATACAGAGCATCGCTGGTCGCGTACTCTACCTAACGAACAACGGTGCAACCAATGCCTTTATATTGACCTTCGGTACCACTAGTTTTTCGCTCAACCCTGGCAGCACCGCAACATTGATTTGGCAGTGGAATGGCACTACGGGAAGTTGGACCAGTGCCGGCGTGGATGCCAGTACCTTACAGAATGTGTACAGCAACTCTACGGGCAGCAATACCCCAGAAATTTTATTGGATAGTTCTCCCCATAAAGGTCTTGATATCCAAGATGCTAACACTACGATTGGCGCAAACGAATCACTGTTGTCCATCCGCGCTAGCGCTACGGCTACTTCGTTAGGAGCGAGTTTGTTTGTAGTAAATGCCAGCGGTAAGGTTGGTATTAACCTGGGCGGCACTACGAACGTTACAGCCCCCACTATTAGTAATGATTTGTCGTTTGGCCAAATTGCCGGCGCCGCTACCGCCCGAACTATAGGTGTTGACACGCAGACTGGCACCAATATCGGCGGCAACGGTTTGTCGTTGACGGCCGGTACTGCGAACGGAACGGGTCCGGGCGGCCAGATCACACTCCAGGGCGGCGGCACGGGCACTGGTGCGGCTGCCGTGGGCGGCGCAGTACTTATACAAGGTGGTACATCCAGCGGCGCTTCGGGTGCCAGTAACGGCGGCGCGATCACCCTGCAAGGCGGCACGGCCGGCACTGGCGGCGTGAAGGGCCTTATCCAGCTGAACGGGGCAACGTACTTCACAACGGGTAGTTATTCCAGTGCTAGCACCGCGAGCATCACGCAGAGTTTGATTGACTCTAACTCTGCCATCCTTGCTACGGCAACCAACCCTAGCTTGACGTTTACCGTGCCAACACCCACAACGAGCGTTTCCGGCCGTCTCCTATATATAACAAACAGCGGCACGAACTCTTTCATCCTGAGCTTTAGTGGTAACACTCTCACTCTAAACCCCGGCGCTACCGCTACCTTGATATGGAATGCGGCGGGCAGTGTCTGGACGGGTGCGGGTGCCGACTCGTCGTCGTTGCAAAATGGTTATAACAACAGCACAGGCGGTGGCACGCCGGAAATTTTGCTGGACGGCGTATCTCACTTCGGCCTGGACATCCAGGACTCTAACAGTGGGCTTGGCTCGACGGTGCCGTTGCTGGCGGTGCGCGCTAGTGCCTCAGCCACTACCCTGGGGAACCCTTTATTTGTCGTAGAGAGCAATGCTGGTGCACCGCTAGTGGGTATCGGTACAGCCACGGCCAGCCGTGCGTTGGACATTGAAGTAAACAATTCGACATCCAACGCGCCGCCACTATTAATAGGGCAATCGGGAAGCGGCGACTCCAGCATTGAACTTAAGAACTCCAGCGAAAATTTCTTCCTTGGCCTCGATGCTACCGACAAGAAATTTAAGATTTCTAGCGCGTCAGCAGCTGGCGGCGGCCAGATTATAATGGGCAACAACAGCACGCCCAGTGACAACCCGCCCGGAAGCGACTTTAACGATAGCGGTAACGCCAACGTTCAATTTGTTCACAAACGTACGATGGGTGGCACCCCCGGCATCGTAAGTACTATTTACTTCTATGTAAGGGGCGTCCATGCTACTCCTAACAACCAGGCGATCGTCGGTATCTACGCGAACGACGCCGTCAATAACCGCCCAAGCGGTACCCCTGTTGTACAGTCGTCGGCGCAGGTGCTGGTGCCTAACTCGTGGAACGCTTTCCCTGTTACGGCTACGACGCTAAGCGCGGGTGCGACCTATTGGTTAGCTTGGACGGTTAACGGCGCAAACACTGTTGAGCCTAGGACTACTCCGGGCGCCGCAGGGTTGGATTCCAAGTTCTTGAACACCGGCTCCTTCAGCTTCCCGAACGGTAGTTCTTTCGCTGCCGGTACCGGCGGTACGGACAACTACTATATCTATGCGCCGCTTACGCCTTCCGGTTCGTTCGATAGCTTTGCCAACACTCCTTTATTTACGATGAGCGACATTGGTGAGTTTAACTTGCGTAACATCGCTGGTTCCACCACGGCGTTCCAGGTACAGAATGCCGCAGGTACAAACTACCTGGGATTGGATACGCTTAACTCGGCCTTAAACCTGGGTATCGTAGGAGCAACAGCAACCGCTTCCACGGTGAACGTAGGTACCTCTACCGGCGCGACACAGACGGTAAATATTGGCTCGAGCACGGTGAACACAGCGGCCAACGGCACGACGGTGTTGGTGCAAGGGGGTAACACCGCGT
>DASYJQ010000144.1:0-2594 GCA_035996265.1 Saccharimonadales bacterium (SeqCode) | reverse complement strand
CTGGCGGCAGCTAAATTGATCGGTACGAGTGACGATTATGTGGTCACGCAGTTCGATACCCAATAGCTGTCCCGCGGCCACCAACTGTTGCGTAAGCGTAATGTCTTTTTGACTGGGTTGGATGTCACCGGAAGGGTGATTGTGCGCCACGATAACACCGGCTGCGCGATCGACGATCGCATCGGCATAAACTTCGCGCGGGTGGGCCAGCACCGCATCGAGCGTGCCAATAGTAATGGTGCGCTGGGCAATGAGCCGCTGCCCGCCGTCAAGCGTCAGCACCACAAAATATTCCTGTTGCTTGGTGCGAATATCGCTGAGCCGGGCCAGAATATCTTGCTGCGAGCGGAGCGGCATATTGTCGCGCAATAGGTGCCGACGGGTAAGTTCCAACGCCGAAAGTATCTTGCTGGCCGTGGCGATATTGACACCTTTAATAGATGTGAGCTGCTCAAAGCACAGCTCAGCCCCATATTTATCGAGAATTTTATGGATCTGGCGGGCGATATAGCCGACGTCAGCACTGGCCGAACCATTGCCAATAAAGACCTCGAGTAATTCGAAGTCAGACAACGCCTGTGCACCTCTGGCTTGCATCTTCTCCCGGGGGCGGTCGGCCACTGGGATTTGGTGAATCCGCTTTGCATTCGGCATAGCGCCAGGAGTGTATCAAACGTTCCCTCGGCAAACATTAAAAAATTATGAAACAGGACGCAGTAATATTTATTATTGCGTTACCATTGCTAGCATATTATAAAGATGTCTTAGTATGAGCAATCTGCAAGAATCAACCAAAACTATAGTATACGTCGAAGACGACGGCCACGACGCCGGCTTTCATATGCTCGTGCCCGATGTTTTGAGTGACGACGGCCACGAGGTGGTTATCAAGAAAACGTTGGCTGAGGCATTAGGACACATTGGCTCTATCGCCGCCGGGGAAGTAGAACTGCCGGACGCGTTTCTGCTGGACTACAGTCTGGACCCTGGCGATCCAACTGCGACTGGCGACGTCGTGCACCAGGCGATACGTGAGCAGCTCGGCGACGACATACCGGTAATTGGTTTTTCCAGTAACGCCTGGGCGGGAACTGCCGGCCCGCTCTATAGGGACGTGACTAAAGACGGCTTATTTGAACTGCCGGAAGTAGTTGCAGGCTTGCCGGCGCACACAGCCGTTGGACTACGCAACCAGATGACACTGCAGTAAGTGTTATTATAGTAGTACATAAAATTGACAAAACGCTTAAGTTTTGTTATTGTAATGATACAAATCATGAAAAATAAACATACAAACCATAAACCGTTCCATCTGCATCTCGAATACTTCTTTCGTAAGCAATACTGCGTCTATGCCGTGCTGGCTCTAATGCTGTTGGCGATCTTTAAGTCTGAAGGCCGGATGCTTGGGGCAGTCCGGGAGGCTTATACACAGGGTTTTGGCGTTATTGGCCAGTTTATGCGCGAAGAGACAACGCGCATGCCGATAACATTTGATATGACGTCCCGGATTCCAACAACATCGAGTAAGTAGTATTAGCGTGTACTGAAAAGGGTAGGGCGCTATATATTGTGGAAAACTCTTTAAAAGAACATAGCTGTGGATAAGTGGTGTGCGAAACACCACTTTTTATATATAAAAGTACTTGTGTGTGGGTAGTAGTGGGTAGTATGATCAGCTCAGTGGGTAATCGTGGGTAGACCAAAAGAGCCTACCACAACACAAAAAAACAAAAACCACTAGTAAATTAACTCTAAAGGTACCAATGGCCACGGTAGATTACTTCCAGCGAAAGCTCGATGACAAGCGGCGGTTAACCACACCGACCGAGCTTCGAGCGGAATTCGCCAGCGGAGTAATTGTTACCAGAGGGTTCCAAAAGTATCTGCACCTGTACCCCAAGACGGTATGGGACGGCGATGTTGAGCCGCTGCTTGAAGGGAATATCCTGGATGAGCGCACGGCTGACCTCAACGTCCAGTTCCGAATGGGGAAGACAGAAGCGGCGATCGACGAAAAGCAAGGTCGAATCACCATTGAGCAGCACTTATTGGATTACGCAGGCATCGACAAAGATGTCGTGGCGGTACGCGTAGGGAAGTATTGGCGGCTTATGGCGCCGTAATACGCACACAGAGTTACGGGCACATTAACAATTTGGCAAGATAGAAAACCGGATAGACGACCCCCGAGGTTAGCTATTCGGCAGTCAACAAGTGGTTTCCAGGGGTCTACTTAAACTAACCCTCGATCTTTGTTCATTAGAACACCTCCCAAAACTCCACCTCACACATAAGTCTCTCAAACTTGATCCTCTGAAGAAGTAAGAAGTTAGCAGATTTTTTAAATCTCATTTTCCTTCTAATACATACCAATCAGAGAATCGCAAACAAAAACAAAAACGTACAAAACAAAAAGTTGGCTGCTGAATAGGTGATCTTGCAAAACGAAACACCGACATAAAAAGGTGTATAGTTAAGCAAGGATGACCCAAGATAAAAAAGAAGAACAGGAACACATCCCAGTACTGCTTTCGCAAACTCTGGAATATTTAGACCCAAGGGAAGGGGAAAGCTACCTCGACCTAACGGCT
>DASYJQ010000143.1:0-1674 GCA_035996265.1 Saccharimonadales bacterium (SeqCode) | reverse complement strand
CTGGGACAACACGCCGCCGGCATTGGCGTTCAACGTGTCGACAAACTGAGCCGGCGAGATTGAGGTGGGATAGGCAGTCGTGAAGCGCGGGCGCTGCACAAACTGCGCTATCAAGACCTGCTTGTTGTTTTCCAGTATCTGCTCCGCGCCGGCCTGTCCAATCACCACGCCTTTACCGATCTGCTGAGTGTCCGGCAGAAACTCGTTGAGCCGAACGATTGGCACCGGGACCTGATGCGTACCGCCAAGAGTGGAACTGCCGATAGCGCTTCCGTAGGCGGTCTTGTAGAGACGTTCTACCAAATAGCCGGTTTGCTGAAACTCAATCGAGAGGAAGAAGGCGGCCGATACATTGATGCGGCGGATCTCACGGCACTCCTGGGTTGTGCAGGAATCGATCTGATCTTTCCAGAAAGCCAGCCCGCCGGCGTCTGGTTCGCGGTTGAAGAAATCAAGGTAGTGTTGACGCACGAAGAAGTCCGTATTGAAGCTGGCATCCTTAACCGGATTCGCTCCGTTTACCGCTTCGTTGCTGTTGATAGTAACCGTAAAAGTTGACGGTGAACCGAACGTACAACCGATTGGAGTACTCAAATTAACAGTGAAGGTTTCCGGGCCCTCACCAAAGCGGTCGTCGACTATGAAGACGGTGATGGTCCTGGAGGTCTGGCCGGGATCGAAAGTAAGTCTGCCGAGGGCAGCCAGGTAATCGGATCTTTCGCTGGCGGTGCCGTCGAAACTGGCGTAGTCGATGGAAGCAGCACCGGAAGTATCGCCCGTGCGAGTCACTGTAATATCAATCTTCGTAGTGGCGTTGAGCGTCTCGGTTACGGTTGCGCCGGTGGCGTTAAACTGTACCGTGTTGGACGCCGAACTCGGCGCAGTTGTGTTTATCTTCGAAACAAAGGCATCGATGCCGCCGCGTAGGGTTGGCTGAATTGGGTTAGACGTAGAAAAATTGATCGAGCCGGTACGGCCGGTTACATACGCGATACCGCTGTTATCGGCTGCTATGGCGTTGGCAATGTCGTCTGCTGAGCCGCCGAGATAAGTGGAAAATAGAATCGCATTTCCGCTTGCGTTAAGCTTGGTAACAAACACGTCCCTGCCGCCGGCGTTGGAGTTTCTGAGTGGATTGACCAGGTGAAAGTTGGTTGACGAGGTTTCTCCGGTCACGTAAACATTGCCCGCGCCATCAGCCGCTATGGCATAGGCCGCGTCAGTATTATTTCCTCCCAAAAAAGTTGAATAGATTATTGAAGTCCCGGAGGTATTGAGCTTCGCCAAAAATGCATCATAGCCGGCTCCCTTGATTGGCTGCACCGCATTAACAATCAATTGCAGGTTGGTCGAACTCGTAAATCCGGCGGCGTAGATATTGGCGGAAGCATCGAGTGCGATTGCCTGGCCCGAATCGTCTGCATTGCCCCCGGCGTAAGTGGCGAAAACGATTCCGGTCCCGGCGGGTGTTAGCTTCGCGAGAAATGCATCGAAGCCTCCGGCGTTGAACGGTTGCAAAGCATTTACGGTTACGAGATCCGTCGAATTAGTATCGCCGATTGCATATACCGATCCCGCAGAGTCAACCGCAAGGCCAAGCCCAAAATCATCGCCGTTACCGCCGGCGTAAGTAGAAAACAAAATGGAATCAGCAGCCGGTGTCAGCTTTATCAA
>DASYJQ010000142.1:0-13235 GCA_035996265.1 Saccharimonadales bacterium (SeqCode) | reverse complement strand
TTACCTTGCGGCCGCGCGGCGTGCGTTCCAATAGGCCGATTTGCATCAGGTACGGTTCGTAGAAATCTTCGATGGTGCTGCGTTCCTCGGAGGTTAAAGCCGCAAGCGTCTCGACGCCTACCGGGCCGCCCTTATAGCTGTCGATAATTGCCAGCAGTAGCATCCGGTCGGCCGGGTCGAGTCCCAACTCGTCGATTTCCAATAATAGCAATGCGTCGCGGCTGATAACCGTATCAATAATGCCGTCGCCGTTAACATCGGCAAAGTCACGTACCCGTTTGAGCAGGCGGTTAGCGATCCGCGGCGTCAGGCGTGAACGGTTGGCCAGCTCGTGGGCTGCTTCGGCGTTAATCGTAACGTTCAAAATATCGGCGGCGCGTTCGATAATTTGCCTGATCTCATCCGGCTTATAAAATTCCAGGCGGTGAATCATACCAAAGCGGTCGCGTAATGGCGCGGCCAGGTTGCCGGTACGGGTCGTAGCGCCAATCAATGTAAACTTCGGCAAATCAAGCCGCAGCGAACGGGCGCTCGGGCCTTTGCCCAGCATAATGTCGAGCTTAAAGTCTTCCATGGCCGAATATAACACCTCTTCGATGTTGTGGTTCAAACGGTGAATTTCGTCAATAAATAAAATGTCGCCCTCGCCAAGGTTAGTCAATAAGCTAGCCAGGTCACCGGCGCGTTCAATTGCCGGGCCGGAGGTGATGCGGATTTGGGCGCCCATTTCGTTGGCAATAACGCTAGCCATGGTCGTTTTACCCAAACCAGGCGGCCCATACAGCAGCACGTGGTCGAGTGCTTCGCCGCGCTTTTTGGCGGCGTCTATCGCCAACTTTAAATTCTGCTTTAAGCGCTCCTGGCCGATGTAATTAGCAAAATCCCTCGGGCGCAGCGTAACTTCCAGCTCTTGTTCCTGCGGGTCGTCATCACTACTAATGCCAGTATTTACAATCCGTTCAACAGCCATAGTCCCCTTATTTTACGCTATATGGGTCGGATCCCAAGCGATACGCCCTTAGGCGCGCTTTAAGGCCTGCTTAATGCGTTCTTCGGTTGGCAGTGCTTTGTCGACTGCTACCAGCGCAGCCGCAGCGTCTTGCGGTGAATAGCCTAAAACGACCAGCGCCTCTGCGGCTTCATCTTGAATAATGTTAGCGGTGGATTGTAATAAGCCGGTGGACGCCAAGTCAACGCCTGCCAGGCCCACTTTATCTTTGAGTTCTACGATAATGCGCTCGGCCACCCGCTTGCCAACGCCGTTAGCCTGTTGGATGGATTTGACGTCACCCGTGGCAATATACGAACGCACGGCATTGGCCGGCCCGATATTTAATACATTCAGCGCCATTTTTGGTCCGACGCCGGTGACGTCTAGTAATTGTACAAAGAGCGCTTTGGCGTCAAGCGTCGTAAACCCGAATAAGTCGTAGGCGGCCTCGCGAATATTTTCATACATATAGAGCTTGGTTAAGTCGCCGGAACCCAAGCGGCCGTAGTCTTCGTTAGTCACCAGCAACCCGTAACCGACGCCGCTGACGTCAAGCACCAGTATGCCGCCCATTTTTTCCTGTACCACGCCTGTTAGTGTCGCAATCATGTCTGCTATTATGACACAGATGGGTCTCTTTACAGGAACTGCTGACTATTACGACCAGTACCGGCCGGGCGTACCGCAAGAAGTTGTCGATACGATACTCGGTGCGGTTGCGACCCCTATTACCCTGCTCGACTTGGGGTGTGGTACCGGCCGGATCACCGAACAATTCGCTCCGTATTTTAGCGAGACTCTTGGTGTCGAACCAGAGGTGGAGATGCGCAAAATTGCCCGTAAACGTTTGGCAGAATTGCCGGCGACTATTTTGCCTGGTACGGCCGAAGACGTCAAACTGCCGGCGGGCTGGCAAGCGTCGCTGGTGTTTATGTGCCGGTCATTCCACTGGATGCCCCAACACGCTGTGCTCAGCCGGCTAGAATCAATCGTAGCCGCGGACGGCGTGATCGCCGTGTTATCCGATAGCACCTTTTGGACGCTCAGCAGCGATTGGGCGGAGATGATTAAGGATCTGCTGGCCCATTATATAGGCGAAGAACGGCGCACCCTTTTCGGTACCTATAAACCGCCTATGGAATATTTCGGGAAGTCGTTCACCTCGCCAGTCTTCACCGAGCTGGAGCGCCATATGATCCCTGTCGAACGCCAATGGACAGCCGACCAGCTCATCGGCTATCTCTACTCAACGTCATACGCCTCGCATGCCGTGCTGGGCGACAAAGCGCCGATTTTCGAAAAACAGCTGCGGGAACGATTGCACCAGCTGTCTGCCGACGACCTGTTCACCGAGCACAACCGATTCGACATTTTGCTGGCCCGCCGCCCACTAGCAACATGATACAATACCATCAGAATCTGGAGAAAACATGAAGAAACGTAACCCGGTCGCTGTCTTATTACTACCAATCGTAACACTGGGTATTTATTACATCTATTGGCTGTACATTACCCGCAAAGAACTAGTTAGCCGCAACGGTGACGACCGCAGCATTCCGCGGGTCACTATACTGTTCCTGCCTACACTTCTCTTGGTCGGTGTTGCGATGCTCATGTTTTTGCTTAGCTTCAGCGGAACATCATCAACAATCGTTACAGCGCTCTCTGTTTTAGTGGGTTCGGCCTGCGTCCTGGGCATGCTTGTCATACCACTGTGGTGGATGTGGAAGTACTGCCAAGTTGTTATTGCCGTTACTCACGATTCTACGCAATTATATGTACTGTATGTCGTTATCGCCTGGCTATTCGGCCTGCTGCCGGTGTGGATGCTTATCGTCCAGCTCAGTCTCAACAAAGTAGCCGACGCCGGAGTTGCTGCCGGCCAGCTGCCGCCCCACGACTTTGAACACCCTGCGCCAACCCAAGTCTAAACTTGCAAAATAGTCATAAGCTGTATATAACACTCTTCTGTGGCCAACCCCATTGAAGCGGTGCCGGATGGTATGCGCGAACTCATACCCCGCCTAGACGTCATCTTGACCGACGTCACTGCTACCTATTCCGAGGCTGACGTGGCCTATGCCGGCCTCAGTACTATTACCATCGCCGCCCATGAAATCGCTGCTGCTGCCGAAAACCATACCTCATTCCGCGGTTTTCTGGCAGGCGCCGTAGGCTTGGGTTGGAATGAAGAAGCCCGCACTACGGGCCAATTTGCCGGGATGAACAGCATAGCTCCATCTACCGGCGAAGCAAGTATCCATGCCGAAGCTGTTGTGGCCGCCAAAGCACACGACTTTGGTATGCAATTACTCTATCTGGCAGCCCTTCGGCCGTTACAGGAGGACGACCGCGGCGGCATGCATCCGTGCAGCAATTGCCGCGATATGATGGAAGATCCGTTAACCCGGGAGTTCTCGACGCGCACCATGATTCTCAGCGGCGTTTCGCCGCGTATACTGCAATCGTATACTCTTTCGCAACTTGTAGCTTTTCATGATCCGGCACTCCGTAAGTACGTTCCAATAACAGCACTGCTATTACCGGACCCCGACGATAAGCGCGCGTACCAAAACACCCTCTTCCATGACCTCAGTGCCCAATGGGCAAGTGTATATCCGGATCATGCCGCCGCTCGTCATATTAACCATAGGGACAAGCGCGGCCGGCCACGGGCCTAAGCGAAGCGCGCTGTGCTGGCGTGAGTCAGTGCGGCGGCCAAGGCATCGGCGGCGTCATCCGGCTTGGGGATCTCGGATAAATTAAGCAGCACGCGCACCATTTCCTGCATCTGTTTTTTGTCGGCTTTGCCGTAACCGGTCACGGCCTGCTTAATCTGCATCGGGGTGTATTCAAAAATTGCCAGCCCCACTTGCTGGCCGCACAACAACACAACGCCGCGGGCCTGAGCGACAGTCATGGCCGTGGTAACATTGCGGGCAAAGAATAGTTTCTCGACAGACATAATCGTCGGCTTGGTACTGACAATTATGTCTGTTAGCTCCTCATAAATAGTCAGTAGCCGGACGGCATCGTCCTCGTGGACGGGTGTCCGGATAACACCGGCGTCGACCAACTGGGTCTTGTTCCTGCTCACTTCAATAACGCCAAACCCTAATATGCCGGTGCCGGGATCAATTCCCAAGATACGCATTGTCTATCCCTAATTTCAGGGCAATAAATTCCGCCATTTTGCGCTGATAGTCGTCAAAGTTGTAGGGGAATGAATCGGCCGAAACTTCGTACTTGAATGCCTTGCCGCCGGCATCCAGACAGGTGGCTGTGAATGACGTCTTTTCACCCCGGAAGACCTGCATCAACGGCTTGATCGCCAGCTTAGCGACGGCGGTAACTTCATATTCCTGTAATTTCATGTCTTCCAGGCGGCCGTTATATTCAGCCAGATAGACCGAAATGACCGACTTGCGCTCGCGGCCTTTCACATCAATACCGGCATACAGCTTACGGCCAAAAAACTGCACCTTTTCTTTGGGGATGACGACGCCCAGCTCTTCCCGTAATTCACGCAGCCCGTCAAACTCCTGCTCTCCGGCACTATAATGGCCGCCGGCAGCGACATCCAGCTTACCCGGCTCCCATACGACATGGGGCGACCGCATCTGGTATATGATGCTCGGTTCGGGATCTTTCGTGAACAGCCAGATATTAAACGTGCCGAGCCAGTTGCCGTCAGCGATCGCCTGCTTAGCGGTTTTGGTCTCGCCGGTTGGCTCAAAACGCGGCGGCATTAGGACATCGATAACCTCGCGGTGCGACTGGTCGTGGATCGGTTCTTTGCGGGCCATACTACTAAATTATACTACTGTCATTCTGAGCAATGCTGTTCATAGATGGCTTACGCAAATAACTCTTCAGCAATGTCGAAGTTTACATGCGTGTTGATGACATCATCAATATCTTCTAGGGCATCCATCAACCGCATAATCTTGCCGGCCGTCTCTTTATCGGTTACTTCTACGGTCGTGTTGGGCACGTAGGTGAGTTCGGCTTCTTTGATGTCCAAGCCTTGCTCGCGCAGCGCATCGCGCACTTTAGCTAAGTCAGTAGCGCTGGTGTAGATGACCGACTCGGCGCCGTCTTCCTGAACATCGTCAGCTCCAGCTTCGATCGCCTGCAGCATCAGATCGTCGCCAGTACCGGTCACACGGATCATGCCTTTACGATCGAATTGGAAAGCAACGGCACCTTTTTCGGCGATGTTGCCGCCGTGCTTGCTGAATGCCAGTTTAACAAACGGATAGGTGCGGTTGATGTTATCGGTCGCGACTTCGGCTAAGATGGCAACGCCGCCGGGGCCGTAGCCCTCGTATGTTATTTCGTGCATTTGGGCGGCGTTTTTGTCGGCAACGCGTTGAATGGCGCGGTCAATGTTGGCCAGCGGCATGTTGGCGGCTTTGGCTTTATCGATGGCCAAACGCAGGCTGAAGTTGGTCGACGGGTCGATACCGGCGCGGGCGGCCATAGCGATGGCGTTGCCCAACTTCGTAAATACCGCGCCGCGGGCGGCGTCTTTAGCACCCTTTTCGCGTTTGATTGTTGACCACTTGGAATGTCCAGACATGCGCTGCTCCGTCTCCCTTATTTCTGTGCTATCTTATCTGTTAGTATACCATGTTTCAGTCGCCTTTTGTAGAGCCCCAGGCCGAGCCATACGGCAACAATGCCGTACCAAAACAGCAACTGGCCAAACGAAAAACCAATATGTTCGACCAGCGCGTGCGGTGTGCGGCTGAGCAAATCGGCGACATCCAGCATGTACCGCAACACCAGGCGGGCGGGCCAGGCAAACCACCCGGCGATTGCTGGCAGCCACATGCCGGCCAATCCGGCTACCATACATAACAGCATGGCCAACGGCACAAAGGCGGCAATCAGCAGATTGGCCGGCAGCGACACCAAAGACAACTGCCCGAAAATATACAGCGCGTACGGCAGCGTCATAATTTCGGCGCACAAACTCTCCAGTAACATTTTAGCTATCAGCTTCGGCTCACGCTCGCCATATACTCGCTCTACAACCAACGGCGCAATAACTACCACGCCAAAAAATGCCAGGAATGATAAATACCAACTGACATTCCCCCACAAATACAGCGGATTGCCGGCTATAGTAATCGCAGCCGCCACCAGCAATAACACCATCGGCTTAATCTTCCTGCCGTAATACCATGAAAAAATGCTTAACATGCTAATGATACTGGCCCGTACAATGCTGGGGCTGCTGCCAGTAAGAAGTAAAAACGTGCTAATCAGCGTCAGGCAGACCACCAGCATTTGGTATTTAGACCGGTCGCCGAACAAACGCCGAGCGGCTTCGACAATAATCGTCAGGTTATATCCGGACACCGCAATGATATGCGTCAGCCCCACAGTAACCAATATGTCAGCGACATCTTTCGGCAACGTGCTGCGCTGCCCGATCAACAACCCCATCCCGAACGACGCTAACGGCTCAGGCAACGCCGATTGCATGCCGGCAGCAAACTTGCGCCGCAGCGTATCAATCGGCGAATTGCCGCGTGACAACACCTGCAGCTGCGCAAAACTAATGCCGGCCTGCACGTTGCCGCGCCGCGGGTACAATTTGCCACTGATCCGCAGCTCGTCGCCCCGGTACACGGCAGGCGCGCCAAAACCGGCAATCGCCATATTGCCTGGCACATTCACCGGCCGCGAATCGGTAATGCGGACATGATCAACGGTGAACACCATCTGTGATTTTTCACCATACACGCCGTCTTCGGCTGAGCGGGCCGTTATGGTAACGTTCTTCTTGGTGAATTCGTGGTACGGCGCGATAGCGATTGCCATTTGCGTGCCCCGCCACCAGCCAAGGCCAAAAAACAGCACAACAATACAAGCCAACGTGGGCATCGACTGTCGCCGGACACAATACAAAAAAGCCAGCAACACTGGAAAGATCCAACGCCCCTCGGTCAATACTCTATAGCGAGCCAGCCCCACCCCTGCAAACAGCGCCAAACAAGCCGCAATCACCAACAGCGGCCGTTTGACGCGTAAACTTCGTAGCCGGTTCGACACGCCCGGCAGTGTACCAAACGCTCCTGGATTAGGCTACTAGGCTCCCTTACTTCAGACGTTTTAGGTGGCGAAGCCCCAGACAAACCAAAATTCCCATAACCACCGCGCCGGCTAAAGCAGCGATAGATGCGTAGAGCGCCATCAGGCCGAACGTCCAGTAGGCGTAGCCGTCACCAAGCAATAAGCCACGCAGCGTTTCACCCTGAAACAGCGTCGCTTTCTGCTGCTGGAGTTTTACATTGGTCGGGTCCTTCATAGCCAGCGCACTGACTTCAGAATATGTCATGCCGCCGGCGACTTTTTCAAGATGTCGACCGATAAAACCGTTGGCATATGCCTTGGCTTTGGGGCCGTTATCTACCAGTTGGCCGGCATATTTCTGAATGTCAGGGAATTCCCGCGGGTCAAACGCAGGGCTGCCCTTTGGCGGGAAGTACACTTTCTGCGCCGAAAGCTCGGTGCGTACTTGCGTGGTTGCGAAGTGGTACCCGTACCAGCCCAGTACGCTACCCCCCAGTAACGCAATTGTCGCCATTACTCCAAGTAATATAAATACTTTATCAACAGCTTTGCGTTCAGCGTTAGCCATACTACCCACCCTTAATTATTATGCTTACAGTCTGATTATACGCTGTCGGCCAAGGCTTTATGCGGTGAATAGTTTGGACAGCTCGCTATGGCTGACTTTAGACAATGAATCCACCACTTTGTCTGCCGAGCTAAAATCCATCCGCCTGGTGTACTCGTTAGGTACGGCTACGACCTTCATACCTGCGGCCTTGCCGGCCTGCACACCAACATCAGTATCTTCACACTATGCAGTCAGCGGGACGCACACCGAGCAGCTCGGCGGCCTTTAGATACACATCAGGGGCCGGCTTAACATTGATGACGTCGTTCGCGGTAATAGTAACGGTAAAATGTTTACCAACGCCTATCTTTTCGGTGATAAGTTCAGCGCGCTCCTTTTGGGCAGACGTGGCAATAGCCAGGCTAATTTCGCGGCCCTGCAGGTCCGCGAGCAAATCCAACAGGCCGGGCAGCGGTTCAATGCCTTGCCGGATAACGTTCAGCACCATGACGCGTTTCTTTTTAATCAACTCTTCGGTATCGGCGTCAAAATGATACTGTTTTTTAAGTGTATCCCATATCTTGTGAGTCGTGCCGCCAGCCACATGCACCGTGCCGTGCTTGGTTTTTTTGGCCGTAATACCAAGCTCGCTAAGAATAATTTCAAAGGCCCGCGACTGGATATGCTCCGTATCAACCATTACCCCGTCCATATCGAAAATAGCCGCTTTAAACATACGGTTACTATAACAAAGCCGGAGTTATGCCGCTAAACGGAAACTTTCACGCCACTCACTTCAATGATTAAACGACAGGCTTCTTGAGCAGTTTCGCCCTCGGAAACGATACGTTCGTTCGGATAACCAGACGGTCCGGTGCGCGCGTATAGCTCACGCATCTTTGATGTACCGAAGCTTTTACTCTTCGACCTGGTTCCGTGCCGGCGTTCTGTTTCCTCAAAGCTCACATCAAGGTAAAAGAAATAATTTTCTGTTGGATGTTGCGTAAGCAGCCTGTCGCAATAAGCCCTATATTTACCCATACCCATAAACCCTTCAACAATAACGTCATAACCATGTTCGAGTGCCGCCGCAATACCGGCAAACATAACGTATCTGGGCGCTTCTATATCGGAATCAAGATTGTTGAACATTACATGACGATAGTAATCTTGATCAACAAGAGCGGTTTTATTGAGGACCCTTTCGTGTAGCAGCTTGGCGATAGTACTTTTGCCTGCGCCGGACGGGCCTCTGATAACAATTAGTTTCGCAGCGTGTCCCATGCCCGTATCATAACAAACAAAAAGACTTCCGAAGAAGTCTTTTTGTTACTAGGGTTACTCTTAATACAACCTCGGTTTATTAACTTGCGGCAAGGCCTTTTTGCAGGGCAAGGCCAGCTTGCCCCATGAGGATGTTCGCCGCAGAATCCGTAAAGGGAAGCTCCTCGAATACAGTAGGTTCATGGGCGTGTTCGCCAAACAACCTCATTTCTCGTGAGCCGTCATCTTGGGCGGCACTCAGCTCAGCGTGTAGAGCGGCATAGCCCAAACTTCCTCCTAATGCTTCACTCACTTCAGCCCATTCTATGCCATCGGGTTTTCGTACGAATATACCGATCCTCTCGGGGTTGCCTTCGTCGAAATATATGCCGAATGTCACGCGTAAAGTGTCCCGCCTACCATTCCGCCAGTCGCGATTCCACACGTGGCCGGAGCCGGGAATTCTTTTGCCGCTAATTCTAATGGCTTCATTAGAATGCGTTAAGTCAGTGTAACCCTCGCCTCCAGCACCAAGCACAGGATGGATTACGCGGCCTTCCGTATCTTCTCTAAGAAGACAGGGTACACGGCTAGCGGTTCTCTCAACTTGGGCAGTTCTACGCTTACGCATAGCGTGAATCAGCTCATTGATTTCGGATTCTTCCGATATAGTAGCCGGCGTATCTGCAGCCACTATCCCAAGATAGCGTTCAGGAGTCGACATAGTATCGATATAATACAATAATATTGATAAATAATCAATATTTATACCCCTGTGCACTGCAAATATAACAAACGCCAATGGCTTCTCTGCCTCAGCAGTGAAGTACGTCAGCGAGAAGGCATGATGGCAAATTAATAGCTTTTGCCGGCCCTATATATTGTCAGGCTGACCGTTGTCGACGAAGGTGAGTCTGGGATAAAATCGTAATCAACCTGAAAGTAGTTATTTTTGAAGTGCGATACGCCCCCATTGGCCGTGCCTATAGCTGTATAACCTCTGTTTTTCAGGCCATGTACGGCGACGCCTTCGACCGTTTGCGGTTCGCTCATGCATTTGTACACAATATGCCAGCCTGAGTTCGTGTCGACGCCCCCCGGCTGGTAGGTACGGTATTGCTCGGTACACTCGCCGGGTAATGACAGGCGGCTAGCTTCTTGTAGGAGTAGCTGCTTGCTCACGTTCTCGTGATGTATGCTCACGAGCGCCCAAGCAGCGAGGCTGCCAACAATCGCAAGCGCAAGGCCGCCCGCTACCAGAAGCAGTTTATGTTTTTTCATTACTACGTACAGTCTAGCAGCCCTTCATATAAACAAAAAACTCCTCAAGTGAGAAGTCTTTCATAGTGCTTATACTTGGAGGTCGACCGAGGAAGTAAGTTATATACCTTGGTCGATGAGCTGATGCGATGGAGGTCGTTACTTGATACTAAATTCGTGCAGTATAAACTGGATATGCGGCGAAAGAAAGTGTTGTACTCCCAGTAGGAGTTACATCAGTCTGCTAGGCTTTTTATAATCTCGGCATAAGTACTGTCAATGTCGCCTAGAATAGGTTCAATTCTTATAATTTCTGGCTTAGTGTTGGCAACATCTGTCATATTGTCATACATCTCAGCCAGCTTCTTTTCGCGGCCTCCTTTGTCGATAATGCCGCCTGGACGAAACCCCGACTCATGACCTCCTGCTTTGCCACGGAGGATAAAGCGTCGTATGGCTTCATCTTTTTCAACACTTAACAGAATCTCATAAAAATTAGCTCCACACTTGCTGGCAAGTTTTGCAAAGTTATCTGCAAGTTCATTTGACTGTATGATTTGCGGAACTACGACATCATAACCAGCGGTCAGATTGATACGTGCCATTTCCAGCGCCATTTGTTTAGAAAGCGGCGCCGATACTTCCTTCTTTTCACGCCAATGGCTTATCATTGCCCATACGTCGTCAATATCAAGAAATAGCGAAAGTGGATGCTCTTCGGCATAACGCTTCGCAAGAGTTGTCTTACCTATGCCTAATGGACCGTTTAGTAGTACGAGCTTTGGCTTCATTGCTTCATCATAGCAAACAAAAAGACTTCCCGATTGAGAAGTCTTTCATTAGTCCTTATGTTTGGAGGGCCCAGTGGGACTCGAACCCACGACACGAAGCTTAAAAGGCTTCTGCTCTAACCGGCTGAGCTATGGGCCCAAAAAATAACGGGGTTATTTTTTGTCGTCACGAGCGAAGCGTCTTACATGAAAATAAGTAAGCTGCAACACCAGGCACTATGCAGTGCCCGAACGTAACAGATGACATTATCTTAAATTTAGCCCCAAAAGTCAATCTAGTGGCGATGTTTCTCATGGTGTTTAGAGCTGCTGCGCTGCGTCCACAAGAATAATAGGCTCATAACGGCGCCGACGCCCACGACTAACGGCTGGGCATTAGACAGAATATGCCAAGCGTGTTGCGACTCCAAACCGGCCGAAAGATTCTTCGGCAGTAGCGGAACTGCCAGCAATACTGCCAGCAAACCCGAAGCCGCAGCCGGCAGAGCATTGACCATTACTTTTACGCGGCCGCTGACACTGAGCACCGTAAAAATAGCAGTGATAATAGCTGGCGCCAGCAAAAAACCGAGCGTAATCGTACTATCGCTAACTGAGCCGGTGCGCGGTGTAATGATGTTAGTTAAATCCTTGGCAAACGGTGCCAGGAACTGCACCAGCATCGTGCCCAGTGCCAAGCTCAAAAACACCATGGCCGCGTTAACACGCAGTATTGTCATGGCAAGAACCGGCACCGCTATGGCTACGATAAGAATAAGATCATGAGGCATCTTGTTTTCATCATAGCATGAGCGCTTTAAAAGGAGAGCCTGTCGCCGGTCTGAACATGGTTACGGACAGCCTCGCCGGCGCGCAGCTCAATGACATACTGGGCTGGCTGCGGCGGGCAAAACGTTTTAGGATACGTCCCTGGCGTTACATCTGCGGCGATGTGTACGACTTTTTTGTTACTGTCGAGCCAGATCATGTCCAAAGCCACGCGAGTGTCCTTCATCCAAAAACAAGGCAGCCCCGGGGCGTCATACACAAACAGCATACCGGCGTCTGTTGGTATGCTGCTGCGGCCGCCCAGGCCTTTGCGGCGCTCGGCGGCACTGTCGGCTACCTGCAACGTATACCGCGATGACTGCAGTTGCAGCGTGCGGTATGAATTCCGGCCGAGCATGCCAAGCACTGCCACTGTAGCCAGACATGCAATTACTAACCAAACTGAGCGGTTGAAAAGTCTGTAGACGCTATGCGCCGACACGGTCTTTGCGGTTACGCTGTTTGGCGTTTTGTTCGATGTACTCGATCATCTTTTCAGCGAGGTTGTACTTGGTCAAAAGTTCAGGCGTTTTAATGCTGCCGGACGAGTTTACCTCAAGGACCAGCGGACCGCGCTCGCTGCGCATGAGGTCGACAGCGCAGATTGGCAGGCCCATGGCTTTAGCAGCCTTGATAGCCGTTTTTTCTTCTTCGTCGGTCAGACGGGTAGCCTTACCGACACCGCCCTGGTGCGTGTTGGAGCGGAAGTCATCGTCCAGGCTTTGGCGCATAAAACCACAAACGACCCGGTAGCCGACAACCATGGCACGGACGTCGGTACCGGCAGATTCTTTAACAAATTCTTGTACCAAGAAGTTCACACCTTCGACGTAGAAGGCCTGCATTACAGCTTTGGCCGCCTTAGCGGTTTCGGCCAGTACCACACCATTGCCATGCGTACCGCGGGCGACCTTGACGATCAGCGGCGCGCCGCCGGCTTTTTCAACGACCGAATCAAAATCGGCGGTTTCGCGGGCAAACACTGTTTTGGGGATGCCCACGCCGGCCTTAGCCAATAACTGGTAGGCGCGCAACTTATCGCGGGAACGATTAATAGCGATCGATTTGGCAACGGTAAAGACGTCGCGCATTTCGAACTGGCGGACAACGGCCGTACCATATTTGGTATAACTTTGGGCAATACGCGGGATAATAGCGTCGAAGTTGTCGAGCTCCTCACCCTCGTAATAAACCACCGGGTTACCCTTTTCGATGGTCATATAGCACTGGGCATAGTTAATGACCCGAACGTCGTGGCCACGGCGCTCCGCCTCTTCTTTCAAGCGGCGAGTCGTATAGTTGCCGGGGCCCTTGGACAAAATAGCAATGTTCATATATAGCTCCTTATTCCCTACGCATCACCGTTACGCGCGCGCTTTTGTTGAGTTAATGACCGGTGGATGTCGTGGTCTATCCGTTGGCTTACGTCGACCAGAAACTTTCCTGAAAGGAAGTTACGGCCGAGCAATACAGGATACGTCATAGTCCT
>DASYJQ010000141.1:0-1762 GCA_035996265.1 Saccharimonadales bacterium (SeqCode) | reverse complement strand
TTATACCTATCACGTCGGGCAGAACGGGTATTCGCCGGTACAGGCCGCGATCTCGGGGGTCGGCATAAACCCATCGTACTTATCGGTCAAGCCGGTAGATACGACACTGCCGGGCCTATTGCCCGCGAATTCGGCATCGCGTTATTGGCAGCTTGAAGAGACCGGCGGCATAGCAGCAAGTCTCGTATTTACTTACACCAATACCGATGTGAGGGGCAGCGAGCCGAATTATGCACTCTGGCGCAGCACGGGCGGGCCGCCGGTTATGATCGGTGGAAGCGTGCCGCTTCCGAACAGCAATACGGTCTCAACCATGGCGGGGATAGTGGATTTTACGGGCAACTGGGGCATCGGCGAGCAACTCGATCCGGGGCCGGTTTCGATCAGCGGGAGTGTGACTACCGCGGGCGGGCAGCCGATCCGGAATGCCACGCTGACGATCTCGGGCGGCAACCTGCCTTCGCCGGTAACGGTCCAGACGGGTAATTTCGGGACATACAGCTTTAGCAACCTGCTGGCCGGCGAAACCTATACCGTTCGGGTCGATGTAAAACGATACCGGTTCCAGCAGGCGACCCAGATCGTGGCGCCGAACGGCAATATATCGAACCTGAATTTTGTTGCAAATCCCCAGCAGGAGTGAGACTGGAGACAAGTAAAAGTCCAAAGTCCCAAGTCCAAAGTCCAAAGTCCAAAGCTTGAATGCTGCGCGTCCATGCACGCGGGATGCGTGCGTTCCCGGCGTTAAGTTGACGATCGGTTTTTCAGCCACCATTTTCCGTTGTAAGAACCTTTCAGGCAGCAGGTCAGGAATCCGATTCACCACCCCGGATGAAAATGATATGGCGCGTTAGCATTTCGCGGATGTTCGCGCTGCGCGCTTATCGGCGAGCGGGTCGCTCCCCCGGACAGCCGCCGGGTCGGCGGCGCCACGGTTTGAACGCTGCGCGTTCAGTGCGGGCGAGCCGCCCGTGCTCCCGGTAAAAGAGGCCCTTATTTTCATAAGAGCCTCCCGTTCGTTTAACCGCTTTCAGATCTTACCGCCGGTAGATGCGCGTCCGGCTGATCACCGTCGTCCGGGTCCGGCCGTTCGGCAGGTACGTGATCCTGTAAACTTCCCGGAATGTTCCGTATCTCGTTCTAACGATCCGCGTCCTCGTCACGGTGCGTACCCTGCGGTTCCAACTTCCGCGCCTGTTTTGGCCGATCCGGACCCTGATCTGCGGTCCGGTGGCCGCTGTTACAGCGGTGGTTTTAGCTTCAACCGACGGTATCGCAATTACCGACGCTACCAACATCAATGACAATACTAATAACTTTCTCATATCTATTTCTCCCCTATGAATAAATTTGCCGGACCGGCGTCACTGCCTTTACCGGCGCATATAATTCGACGGCATTTGTACAAGGCGAGGTTGGCAGAACTTATGCAAAGATATGTAAATGTATTGTTTTCATGCTTTAGCAGATTTAAGGCAACCTTTTTTCGAGAAGAACCTAAATATAGCGAAGTGCTGTTAGCTAACGATCTGTGGTAATCTGTACCAGGCATTCTTCTATGAAAGCGATCTCCATTTTAGGCTCTACCGGCTCGATCGGGTGCAATACCTTAAAAGTAGTAGAACATCTCGGGAACCTTAAGGTCTCCGCGCTTAGCGCCGGGCGAAATATGTCCCTGCTCGCTGATCAGATAGCGCAGTTTGCGCCTGGGCTGGTTTCCTGTGAAACGGAAAACTGTGCTGAAAAACTGCTTGGCGAGCTA
>DASYJQ010000140.1:0-4420 GCA_035996265.1 Saccharimonadales bacterium (SeqCode) | reverse complement strand
GGTCAAGGTCTTTTCGAACTGTTTGACTATCCCCTGGATACCCTTAATATAGTCGTTGCCCTCAAGGTCGGCGGGAATGTGCTTGAGCGAACGCTCAAAATTGTCGATAACAGGCAACAGGTCGCGGATAACACCAGCCTTGGCGGTGCTGCGCAGCCCGGATATCTGGGCATCGTAGTTGCGGCGGATGTTCGTGGCGTCGGCGCGTTCACGCTGCAGGGCGGCGGTTAAATCGGCTACCTGCTGCTCGTACGCGGTGACGTCAACTGACTGGTTCTCGTCCGGCAAGTCTAACGGTTGGTCGAAAGGCTGGTCTTGGGCCTGGTCGTCTGTAGATTTTTTACTCATATAATACCTCCTCTAAGGTGCGGCCGGCTCGGCCGACCAAGTTCATAACATCACGGTAGTTCTGACGCGTGGGTCCGAGTACGCCTATATAGCTATTGTCGGAATAGGGACTGTGGAAACGACTGATAATAAGCGAACAGCCTGCCGTGCGGCCAATAGGATTTTCGCGGCCAATGTACACGTTTAACGGTTCATTGGGCGCGACTTCGCGCAGCCAGGGTTCCAAGTTGTCGAGCAACCGGGCGACCTGCTGGACCTGACCGGGCTGGATAAACTCCGGCTGGCCGAATAAATTAGACAGGCCGCTCATGTACAGTTGGTTGCCGATGGTTGCCAAACCCAGGTTATGCGTAAGTTCTACGAGCGTATCCACTGCGTTGCGGATCGTCCGCTCCGGCATGCCGGCATCGTGCACTCTTGCCGTCAGGGCGCGTTGAGCGTTGCGTTCCGGGCCAGTAACATTCTCTTCGGTAATGCTGTTAACGTAAAAGCGATAACCTTTGTCGGTCGGGACGCGCCCGGCGCTGGTGTGCGGCTGCATAATAAAGCCCATGCGCTCTAATTCGGCCATTTCGGCACGGATCGTGGCACTGCTGACGCCGTATACCTTAGACAGCAAGCTTGAACCGACGGGGCTTGCCACCTCGGCGTATTCTTCGACTATTGACCGCAGGATCTGCTGTTGGCGGTCGCTCATACCTTGCATAAGTTCACTCATATCGTTCAAGGTTATGATAAGCCGTTTAGCACTCCTTAGTCAAGAGTGCTAGGCGACAGTCAGTACTTCGGCGATTTCCCCCAGCCCGGCAATCAGGTCCATACGCTTACCGTTTATGAACACATCTTGCGGCAAGGCCGGCGACTCTGCATGCGGATCAGCCGCCAACGCCAGCTCTACCGCGCCGTCAGCCGTAAAGATTCCTTCGCGCTCCAGCACATAGGGGCGTGTGGTAATGGCGTGTAGCCGGTCGGCAGCCTGCATAAGATGCAGGTCACCCCACCGTTCTGCCATAACAGGGTTGAGGTTAATGTACTCTGCGGGATCCGGCACTTCCGTATGATGGTTCTCGATTGTAAACTGCAGCGCCGATGCATCCGGCAAACGATCAGCGTTACGGATTACCCACAGGCCGCCTTGCTTGCAGTGCTCTTCACGCACCCACAACCGCCGCTCCTGTGTCCATACACCGCTATCGGATATGCCGGCAACATCTTGCTTGCCCACGTCATGGCCGGCAGCCTTACGCCCTATCCGCTCAACAGCCGCTTCGCCGAATCCAGCCTGGCGAGCGGTGTATATACAAATGCCAGCTACCGCTACGACATGACTCAATACGGCGGTTTGCTGCACCTGCTTGAAACGGGCAATAGCTTCGGAGCCCAGGACATCGTAGGCCAGTTCAAACGCCTCGTGACGAACTGGACGGGGAATAGCATTAGGCCACATATTGGGGGAACGCACCATGGTGTTGGCTCCGGCGAATTACACGATAAGGAACATTACAATAAAGACTTAGTAGCGGCGAATAGGTCTTTGGCGAGCTGCAGACCCTTAGCCTGTGCCGCCGGGTCAACCTTGCCAGTGCGGGCAATGGCGTCGACTTGCATAGCAGATTGTTCGAGACTCTCGTTAATAACAATCTTAAAATAATCGTGCTCGGCAGGGGCAGAGAAGATACGCAAGGATGTTTCCAGGCGGCGGCGCCATTCGATATCGCTCATCTTGCCGCGATGCTTCAGGCGGCGCTGCCATTCGTCAAAACTCGGCGGCAAAATCATGATAATTGAAGCATCTTTTTTGAGCCTGAGAACATTGCTTACGCCGCCGATGTCGACGTCGGTGATGGCAATTTTATGGCCGTCGTGAGCTTTTTCAAGTTCACGGATACTCACGCCTGATACCTGCTGCTGGTGGATGACCTCGGCTTCTAAAAATTTACCCGCTTGTAGGTCGGCAAGCATCTCGTCTTCGTTGCGGAACCAATATTCTACCCCGTTCTGCTCGAGAACGCCGTCATTGGTTCGCGGCGGACGCGTCGTGTCTGACACGATAAAATGATACTGCCCGGTGGCAAGCAACTTTTTGATGATAGTATTACGTCCCGAGGATGACGGGCCGACTAGTATGGCAAATTTAGTGTCGTCAAGCGTACGCTGGGCGTCTTCGCTCAAATGATAACCGCGTAGCACCGCTTCAAATTCGCCCAGCTTATACAAGTGAGGTACTGCTGTCTTGGGTGCGGTGTCTTCCGTAAGTTCCATGTGTTTACTATAGCGTATTTTTTCAAAATTTAAAGTGTTAAAGGCTATAATAGGATAGGGCAGTATATGTCCCGCGCCCGCCGGTGCAGAGCAAAGCGCGGGGCACATACTGCCTTAGCGCCTGCATACTACACAAGGTTGCCTCGGGATGCAACAAATAACGAACAGTAGTGGGGTGTTGTAATATTTTGTTAACAAGGAGATCACACTATGAAAGCGCCAGATTTTTCACTGCCGGACCAAAACGGCCAAACGCATACCTTACAGGATTACGCTGGGAAATGGCTCATCGTATATTTCTACCCCATGGACGAAACCAGCGGCTGTACTAAAGAGGCCTGCCAATTCCGCGACGCGCGGGAGGTCATCCACGAGCTCAGCGGGGCAGAGGTGGTCGGTATCAGCAAAGACTCGGTCGAAAGCCATAAAAAATTCGCTGCAAAACATGCCCTCAACTTCCCCATACTCAGCGACCCGGAGCACAAGACCATCGAAGCCTACGGCGCTTGGAAGCACTCGATCACCAATCCCTTAGGCACGCACCGCGACACTATCATCGTCAACCCGGCGGGGGAGATCGTCAAAGAATACCGTGGCGTTGACCCGGATAAACACGCCGGCGAGATTATTGTTGACTTGAAGCTATTGCAGGGTCAGTAGTCGCCCGCCCCACCTGCTCGAGCAAAATACGAACAAGCCCTCTAGCTTTATCCTGGTCAGCCTGTAACCGATCGTCCATCGGACGGCCAAGCGCCAGAGTTATAAAATCACCAACAGCAGTCGCTAGGTCGCCATTAACGACAAACTGCGTGTCGATGTCGTCCAAGGCGTACTGCAATGAACGCTTCCCTTCGACCAACCGCTGCATCAGTTTATCGGTGTTGAATTGGTGTTGAATGATGCGCTGCTGCCAAGTCTCCCAATCCGGAGGCAATATAAATACGCTGCGGACAGTCTTGAAGGGCAGCGCGCGGAACACCGGCATAGCGTCAGCCAGCACTGGCAATACGCAAACACCATCGGCTGGGTAGTCTTCAGATGCGGTAGCATACAAGTCCCCGAACAAGTTGGGCGCCACCTGCACGAATTCGTGACGGGCAATGCGCTCTTCCATATAAGCACGGGTTTCAAACCGATAGTCAATTCCCTCCCGCTCATCCGGCCGGGGGTCACGGCTGGTATTGTTGAGCACCATGTGCAGGCTAGGTTCGCGCACCAGAGCCTGGCGAATTAATGTAGTCTTGCCCACTGCTGTCGGCCCGACGACGGCCGTAAATGTAACTTGCTCCAGGCGCTTGAGCACTTCAGGCGCAGGGCGATATGTTGAAAAATCCATGTTCACATTATGCCATGCGAACAGTAATAGCCCAACAGATACTGAGCCGTTCCCATCGAGTTAGTCACGCTTGAGCATAACAGTGAAAGCTTCTGGTGGGATGTCCACCTTGCCGAAACGCTTCATGCGTTTTTTGCCCTTGGCCTGCTTGGCCAGGACTTTCTTCTTGCGTGAGACGTCGCCGCCATACAAACCGGTAGTCACGTCTTTACGAAAGGCTGAAATATCTTCACGGGCGATAAACCGGCCGCCAATGGCCGCCTGCAAGGCCACCGGGAACTGCTGCCGGGGGATGACTTCTTTCATTTTGGCGACGACTTCCCGGCCGATGCGCTCGGCTTCGCTGCGGTGCATCATAATGCCCAGACTGTCGATCTTCGCGCCGGCGACGTAGAAATCAACGCGGACCAGATCTTCGGGGCGGTAGTCGGCCAGTTCATAATTAAACGAACCGTAGCCGGAGGTCAGGCTCTT
>DASYJQ010000139.1:0-2169 GCA_035996265.1 Saccharimonadales bacterium (SeqCode) | reverse complement strand
ATATATGTATAATAGTATGTATGGAATTCGAATGGGATGAAGGCAAAAATACGCTCAATATCGCGAAGCATGGCCTATCATTCTACGAAGCCCAAGATGCCTTTTTCGACAAGCAACGCATAATTTTAAATGATGCCACACACTCTTCTGTCGAGAAAAGGTACTTTTGCATTGGCAAAACGAGCAGAGGCGGCATAGTAACCGCTAGATTCACCATAAGGATTGGTCATATTCGCATCATCGGTGCCGGATATTGGCGGAAAGGAAAGAAAATATATGAGCGACAAAATTAATTACACGGATGCTCCGGCAGAGATAGAAAAGGCATTGGAGAGTGCTACCAGCATGGAGGACTTTTTACCCTCACCATCAGAACTCGTCCGCAGAACCGAAAAAGAAAAGATAACGATCGCTATTGATAAGCACAGCCTGGAACTCTTTAAACGGTATGCCAAGAAGCACGATGCGAAATACCAGACAATGATCAACGGTGTCATCGAGTCATACGCTGGCAAGTTTTTGAACCACAAGTAGAACCCGCTGCTAAAAACAAGCCAATTAGCCGTTAAGCAAAATATGGCTTTGTGTTGTCATGTAGCTGGAGTGTCTTGGCTTCTTCTCTTGAGAAATATCGAGCCTCTTGCGCTTCGTCGTTTGTTGTATCGGTTCGAAAAGTGCCTGACACCCGCGCCTCATACACAAGAAATGCAAACCATTTAAGCGTCGGCGAACCGACATCCTTTTGTATAGTCCAGAAAACTTCAGGACGCTCGTCCATCGATTTCAGTACCATGCCCGTTTCTTCAGCAATCTCACGAGCCAGAGCGTCTTTAATGTTTTCACCATGCTCCAGCCGCCACCGGGCAATTCCCAGTCGTCGCTCTTCTCCTTAAGAAGCAGTACGCGTCCATCTTTATCCTTAATGGCGGCTTTCAGTGAAATACGGTAGGTGCAGGGAACGTTATCCATGCGCCTAGTATACCAGCTTGAAAGTTTGGGCTGACTCATTGCCCTATCTAGGGCCAAACAAAAATCACCTCATTCTACAGAGGTGATTTTGGAAATTCTAATCTGGCTGGGGCGGAGGGATTCGAACCCCCGAATGCCAGTACCAAAAACTGGTGCCTTACCACTTGGCGACGCCCCAATACATTTCCTAAGAACAGGGTAATTCTACAGTATTTGGGGCGATTTAACAATGCCGCTCCACGCACCAGTATCGGCGCATGCGTCGCCCGGCTGGGCTTGTACCTGGCTTTACGCTGATTTTAGCTTTGTCAAATTGCCGCCGGTGTATTACCTTAAGTATAAGATGAACAAACAAACAAAAGATCCTGACGTCGCGCAGTTTATTGCCCCTCTTAATATGAATGGCTTGCGCGGACGTATGCTGCGAATGCCAGCACCCAGGGCTGGCCTTAATCGTGAAATGCTGATTGTATACGGGCACCACGCCAAGCTGGAACGCTGGTGGGGGCTTATTCAAAACTTCAATGCCTACGGCAACGTGACCATGCCTGACCTGCCCGGCTTTGGCGGCATGGACAGTTTTTACAAGATCGGGCAGAAGCCGACCATCGATAATCTGGCCGACTACCTGGCGTCGTTTATCAAGCTGCGTTACAAGCGCCGCCGTATTACTATTTTGGGCATTTCGTTTGGCTTTGTGATCGCCACCCGCATGCTGCAACGCTACCCGGAGCTGGCCAAAAAGGTTGACGTAGTCATCAGTTGTGTTGGCTTTGCTCATCACGATGACTTTACGTTCAGTAAGACACGCATGTTTATGTACCGCCGCGTGGTGCGGCTCATCAGCTTGCCCGGCGTGACGCCGATATTTAATGTGCTCTGCCTGAACCGTTTTGTACTTAAGTACGCCTATACCCATACGCATAATGCCAAACACAAATTTGAAGCCGCCGCGGCTGACGGGTTGGATACCTTTAACGCCGTGTTGGAAGCTGAAGTCGAGCTGTGGCGCATCAACGAACTCAAGACCCATATGTTTACAACTAATGAATTTTTACGTTTAGATAACTGCAAGCAGCAGGTTAATGTGCCGGTCTGGCATGTGGCCACCAAGGGCGATTATTACTTCAATGCCCGTGTTGTCGAGCAACATCTACGTATTATTTTTAACGATTATACCGGGATTGAATTGGATCTGAG
>DASYJQ010000138.1:0-1683 GCA_035996265.1 Saccharimonadales bacterium (SeqCode) | reverse complement strand
GGAGGTGCTTGCTGGCCCGGTGCCGGTAAACGTGACCACGTTTCCGTTAATCGTCTGGCTGGTAATTATCGGCGTGGCCGGCGCCGTCGTATCAATTTGAACGCCCGAGAAAGTTTGGACCACCCCAGCCAAATTCGCATTGTTGCCAACACTGTCTTTGATCGAAGCACCCGACAGGCTTGAGCCCGTAATTGCCAGAGCCGAGGTATTCTGTCCGGCGGCCACTGTATACGTAAAGGTCAATGTGCTAGTTCCAGAGCCGCTGGTATATGTGGCCGAACCGCCATCATTCAATGTCAGGGTAGGTATGCCGCCCGATACCGTCACCGCTTCGTTCATCGTCAACGTAATCGTAATCGGAGCACCGACCGAATAATCCGCCGTCGATGGCGATGCCACAACACTGCTGACCGATGGTGTGGTCAGGCTCAGATTGAGCGCGGTCGAACTCGCGCCCACATTACCCGCTGCATCTGTCGCTTTTGCCGTGAAGGCGTGGGCACCATTAGCAAGTACCGCTGTCGTGTAGGTCCAGCTGCCACCGGCTGTGGCCGTGATCGTGTTGAGCACGGTGGCGCCGTCATAGATAGTGACAAGACTATTAGCTTCGGCGCTGCCGTTGAGGGTGACGGCGTTGGCGTTTATGGTATTGCCGGTGATACTGGCCGCAAGGGGTGCTGTCGTGTCGATCTGCAAGCCGGCAAAAGCTGTCACGGCGCCGGTCAAATCAGCACTGATATTTTTGCTGTCCTGAATGGTTGCGCCGCCCGGCAGGTTAACTCCCGTGATCGCGAGCGCCGATGTATTCTGCCCAGCGGCCACTGTATAGCTGAACACCAGTGCGCCGCTGCCCGAACCACTAACGTATGTGGCCGTGCCGCCATCGTTTAAAGTAAGTGTCGGGATACCCGTTACATTTACGGCCGATGTCAAATTCATCGTCAAGATGACAACCTTGCCAGCATTCTCTGCTGCCGTTCCGGGAGTGGCTATCATGCTGCTGACAATGGGTGTTCCCAAAGTCAGAGCAACGGGAGCTGATGTTGCACCGGTGTTTCCGGCAGCGTCGGTGGCGGTGGCCGTGAAATTATGATTGCCACTCGCGAGAACGATCGTGGTGTAGGTCCATGCCCCACTGCTATTGGTGATTGCGGTGCCGAGCGTGGTCACTCCATCCAGCACCGTGACGGTACTGTTCGCTTCGGCAGACCCGGTCAAGGTTACCGCATTCGCAGTAATTGAATCGCCGGTTATGGCCGGTGCACCGGGTAATGTTGTATCGATCTGTAAGATTCCCGCAGGATTAGTCATGGCCCCCGTAAGGACAGCGGCATTACCTGCAAGATCAGCCACGGTGGCCGCATTTAGATTCACCGCCGTCACTGTCAGATCGGACGCAGTCTGTCCAGCTGCTACTGTATAATTAAACACCAGCGCACTCGTACCTGAGCCGCTTACATAACTCGCGACGCCGCCGTCATTGAGTGTCAGTGTTGGTGTACCACCAGCCACCGTGACAGCTTCGGTCATATTGAGGGTAAGCGTGACGATCTTGCCTGCATTCAAAGCGCCCGCACCCGCTGTGATACCGGCACCAGATGGAACGACCGATGCGACAGTAGGTGCCAACGTGTCGATCTGTAAGATGCCTGCCGGATTTATAACACCGCCGGTAAGAATGGC
>DASYJQ010000137.1:0-1664 GCA_035996265.1 Saccharimonadales bacterium (SeqCode) | reverse complement strand
TAGCAGCGGATTGTTATGGATTGCCGGCATCGATACGCTCCTACTATCCCTCGTCCTCTGTTATTTGCGTGAGAAAACAGGCAATTTATGGGCCGGTATTGCGGTACACGCCCTCAAGAATGGCGTGGCATTTATCTTTTTGTACGTTGTCGCGAATTAGGGGCACATCTACCCGCACCCCTATACCAGTGTGGTATACTGGTGGCAATGAAACATATGAGCGCCATTGGCTACATCTTTGCCCCGATGCTCCCGGCCCCCCGGCCGTAGTTTCTTTTCTATTTGTTTTTTAAGATTAACCAAACCAAATGTACGATTTCCAGTACAAGGAGTAGACCATGAAAGTCTCCCAATTATTCGGCCGGACATCCAAGACCGAAGGTAGTGACTACCAGATCGCATCGCACCGTTTGCTGACGCAGGGCGGTTTCATACGCGAATCAACCGCAGGGCGTTACTATCTGTTGCCGCTCGGTATCAAGGTGCATGAACACATTATTAACGTTGTTCGCAAGCATATGGACGCCGTCGGCGCTCAGGAACTCGTTATGCCCGTCTTGCACCCGCTGGAACTATGGAAAGAGACCAACCGCACGACAACTACAGGTTTCGAGCTGATGAAAATCACCGACCGCCGCGGCGCCGATTTTGCGCTTGGTGGTACAGCCGAAGAAATGGCGGTTGACCTCGTCCGTAAGTTCAATATCAGCTACAAGGATCTGCCTTTCAATATTTATCAGTTCAGCATGAAATTCCGCGACGAAATACGTGCTCGCGGCGCATTGTTGCGCCTACGCGAATTCGTCATGAAGGATGCCTACAGCTTTAGTACCGAAGAGCAGTTCAAGGAGATTTACCAACAGATGTGGGACGCCTACAAGGCCATCTTCGAAGAATTAGGCCTCAAAGTAGATGTCGTAGCAGCCGACAACGGGTACATTGGCGGTGAATACTGCCACGAGTTTATCGTCGAAAGCGAAGAAGGCGAAAGCAGGTACTTTATCGACGAACAGAGCGGCTATGCTGCCCACGAAGATGTCGCTGTTTTTAAAGTTGACGATCAAAACGTCACCGAAGAACTCAAAGAGCTGCAAAAAATTGACGCCGAGCGCGGCAAGACCATGGAAGACGGTGTGAAATTTCACAACTTACCCCTGTGGCAGCAGACCAAAGACGTCCTGTTCTTTGACGAAGCTACCAAGCGTTACGTACTGGCGTTGATCCGGGGCGACTTTGACGTCAACGAAACCAAATTGATGCAAGCCGCTAACGTCTGGGATTTGCGCCCGGCAACCGACGAAGAAATCCGCGGCGACCTTGCTAGCGAGCCAGGCTTTATTTCGCCAGTCGGTTTCCCTAAAAAGGGTAAAAAGACTGGCTATGAAGTGATTATCGTTGGCGATAAGTCGCTGCGCACCGTACGCAATATGTACGGCGGCGACAATGCTAAGCACAAAGACCTGCTAAATATTAATATCGACCGCGATTACAAACTTGATGTGGAAGGCGATATTGCGCTGGCCAAGCCTGGCTACCTCGGACCGGACGGAGGCAAGCTTGTCGCCAAGAAGGGTATCGAAGTCGGCAACATCTTCCAACTTGGCTACCACTACAGTAAACTAATGCATGACGCCGAGTTCACCGACGAGACCGGCCATCGTCAA
>DASYJQ010000136.1:0-23079 GCA_035996265.1 Saccharimonadales bacterium (SeqCode) | reverse complement strand
CAAGCTGCTGCCTGTTGTCGAACGCCGCAGCTGGTATCGTCAGATTTATCCCAACCTACTGGCCTACCACCAGTGGCTGTACGCCGAACGCGACCCGCACGACGAAGGCCTGGTACTCCAAATCCACCCCTGGGAAACGGGCTTGGATAACACGCCGCCCTGGATGGGCGAAATGCACGAGCACCTGCTGCCTTGGTGGATCCGTATGCTAAAAAAGACCCGGCTTGAAAAAGCGCTGGGCTTTTTCCGCCGCGACACCCGGTATGTGCGCGCCAATCAGCGGCCCACCAACATCGATGCCATGGCCTTATATGACGCCCAGCGCCGCCTGCGCCGCAAAGAGTACAATATTAACAAGATCCTTGATCACACCCTTTTTGCAATCGAGGATTTAGCCTTCAACAGTATATTTATCCGGGCCAACGAACACTTGCTGGAAATCGCTAAAACTATCCGAGCCGATGTTCCGGACGGATTAGCAGACCGCATCAAACTGTCCCGCCTGACCTTTGAAGAGCTGTGGGACCCCTATACCGAAACATACTACCCGCGCGACTTTGTCACGCACCGGTTGCTCAAAGAGCCGACCGTCGCCAGCCTGCTGCCGCTTTACGCCGGCAGCATTACCAAAGAGCGCGCCGCCCTGCTGGTCAAAGGCCTCGAAAACGAACATGTCTTTGGGCCGGCCTTCCCCGTACCCAGCACGCCGCTGAATTCCATATGGTTCGACCCGGTCCGTTACTGGCAAGGGCCGACCTGGTTTAACACTAATTGGCTGATTATCGAAGGCCTGCGGCGTTATGGATACAAAGATCACGCCGACGCCCTGGCTGAGAGTATGATAGAACTAGCCCGCGACCACGGGTTCCATGAATATTTCAACCCGCTGTCTGGCGACGGCCTGGGCGCCGACAACTTCAGTTGGACCGCCGCATTAACTATTGATCTTTTAGCAGGTAACAAAAAATGACCTACAATGCTCCACAACGACGGCCGGGCTACCCCATTCCGCAGCCAAGCAACAAAACCCGCAAAACTATGAAGCGGAACGGGCTCATCGTAACCGCAGTGGCCATCGTGATCTGCGTATTATTGATTATATTTTTCCAGCTGCATCACAAAAACACGCCCGCAGCCACCGCTCAGGCTAAAGCAAAGAGTAATCAGGCTGGCCAACAAACAGGGCGGCAGCCTGCAACAACAGCGCCGGCCGGTTTTGATAAGAACAAATATTCCACGGCCGACAAAGCCAGTTTGTGGGTCGTAGTCAACAAACAACATCCGCTCAACCCCAAGACGTACGCACCGGACAACTTGGTAGTGCCCAACATCCCAATGCGCTCCAATATTACCAGCACCGAAAAATATGTCCGCAGCGACATGGGCGCCGCGCTCGAGACCATGGTCAAAGCCGCGGCTGACGCGGGCATTCACCTCAACCTGCAGAGCGGCTACCGGTCGTATAGTTTTCAAGTTACGCTCTACGACGGCTACGTTAAGCAACAAGGCCAGACAGCAGCCGACCGGCAAAGCGCCCGGCCAGGATATAGCGAACATCAAACCGGGCTAGCTGCCGACCTGGGCGGCACCAGCCTGCCGTCGTGCAATGTAGCCGACTGTTTTGGCGCGACCGTCGAAGGCAAGTGGCTGGCCGCCAATGCCTACGCATACGGCTTTATTATCCGCTACACTACCGACAAAGAAGCAACAACCGGCTACGAGCACGAACCATGGCACATCCGCTACATCGGCACCGAATTGTCCACCGAGATGCACGCCCAAGGCGTTGAAACGCTTGAAGAATTCTTCGGCATCACCGGCGGCACCGCTTACTAAACAAAGCAAGAAAACCACACAAACATACATTATTGTGTGGTATATTATGTTTTGATTTATTACGTGTGCAGCCGTGCGCGCATCCACCGTTACTGCGCCGATACGTTATGCGCTATAAGCTTGGCCTAAGATTACTTTATGAATGAAATTGGTACGCCTACCCCACCAAACGAACCCGGCTCGCGGAGGCCAGATATTTACTATCCCGCCCAAGATGAGATTACCTGCAGCGCGGACAGCGATCCACAAACCCCCGAACCCGGAGCCGAAGCAGAACCTCAAGCCGACAGCGCGCTCGGTTCCTATGCCGTTGGGACGACCTTGGATGCCTACGACATTACTCCAGAGGAGGAGCCAGAAGAGGTGCAACCCTCCCCGCCGCTCGTCGATGACGGTGCTACGCAATCTACCGCTGTAACAGGTGCCGCGGAGCAGCCCATCTCTTTAACGAACGCCCGGCCTTTAAGCGAAGATATGGCCCGTTTCATAAAAGAAAGCTTGCAGGAAGATACAATGGCAGACGGTTTTGCCGCAAATGAGGACGAAACAGTTGCACCGCGTTACGAAATTCGTGATCGTCCCTTGTACGCAGAGAATACAGCGCCACCGAAAGCAGCAGCGGAAACAATCTTTGCCGACACGAACGCCCGGCCTTTAAGCGAAGATATGGCCCGTTTCATAAAAGATGGACTTGCCGAAACAGATATTATTGAATTGGGCGAAGCCGCAGGCTACGATCGGCCGGTAATGAATCTAACTTCACAAGACCTCGAAACGTGCCTACCATTTATAGCAAGAGCTTCCGATACTATCGCCAGTAGTCATGATGCGGATACCACAGCAGTCTTTGCTGCCCGCGACGGTGAGTTACTTTATGATGATTACGCAATTGCCTACCCGGACAAACAAAGCGTGTTGCTGCCGGCCAGTATGGACCTCTTGGGGTCGGAAGTCCTAACATCTAAGGCGGAAGCCGACCAGGATATGGCCCGTCGCTTCTTTTCGGAATACGGCCTGGATACGGCCTGGGCGCACGACGACGCAAACAAACTTTTAGTGGTAGACACCGGTTATAGCGGAAGGGTGCAATCCTACGTCACCTATGCACTCGAAACTATTTACGGCGTTAACCTTACACAGCCAGAAATACGGTCGTCCGGCGTACTGCTCAGTTCAGTTAGTAAAATTCTCCCGGAAATCATGCCCCTCGGCGAGGATCCTGCAGCAGTGTCGGCCAGGTTGCCTAAACTCCTACAAATTCTTGGGCAGTACTACCCAGCAAGGGAGGACACGTTTCCCGATACCTGGCGCCTGGCCACAGCGTTGCAGATAATGCCCCGATTTCATGGCCACTTTAACAGGCTTGTAGAAAATCCTGACGGCAGAGTTGTCGCACTGCCAGATTCGGAGCCTGTAGCAAAAAACGTAGACAGGATAATTCCAGATCGATTCCAATCAGTTAATACTTCCCCGGTAAACCCGGTGGCAGCCACAGTCGTACAATTCCGCGTCGTGCGGCAGGCCCTGCGCCGCACCGGCTCTGTAGCGCGCTAATCCTCTTCAAACGTCGGTTTGTCGATCAGCAACGGTTCAATGCCCGGACTGGCGTGGGCGATTTTAACGACGTCTTTATCGACTTTTTTGAGTTCTTTGTGAGCGTTATTAAAATGATTTACCGTGGTGCTTAATGAACCGCCGAGCTTTTGCATGAACTGCTCATAACTGCCCAGATGGCGACCCAATTCACCAACGCGCTGCTGGATTTCTTTGGCCTGTTCCTCGATCTGTAAACTCCGTAGCCCCTGTAATACCGCCTGCAAATAGGCCATAAATGTCGTCGGACTGACGATAATAACTTTTCGATCATGGAAGGCGTACTCGATCAGGTCGCGGGCGCTGGTGTTAGTGGCGCCGACCTTGTTTACTAACAGATCGTAATAAATGGCTTCGGAAGGGATAAACATAAAAGCGTAATCCATCGTTCCCTCTTGCGGCCGAATATATTTAGACGTCTCGTCGATGCGGTTCTTGAGGTCGGCCTTAAAAACTTTGGCCAGCACTTCGCGGCGGGCCTTGTCCGGTTCTTCTACTAAACGGTTATAGTTCTCCAACGAAAACTTGGAATCCACCGGCAGCATTTTGCCTTTATCGAGCATAATGACCGCGTCGCATATCAAATCGTGCCCTTGGTCATCTTTGCCCAATTTGTATTGCAGCTTAAAGCCGCCCGGTGGCAGCACATTTTCGAGCACTTGGTTCAAATAATATTCACCCAGCACCCCGCGCTGCTTGGGGTTTTGCAAGACGTTCTGTAACGTTTTGAGCTCGTCGGCGACATCGACCACCCGTTTGTTAGTTTCATCCAGCTTAGTCAAGCGCTCGGTAACATCGGTGATCAGCTTGCTGCTTTCGCTGAACTGTTTCTGAATCGACTCGCGCATCATCTGCTGGTTGCGGTCGAGGCGGTCGGTTAGTTGATTCTGCAAGCCGTCTTTAAGTTTGGTAATGTCCTGGCTTAGCTGTGTGACATCTTGCTTGAGCAGCATGGCCATATTGTTATCGGCGACGTGCGGCGCCGGCTTGCGTAATAGCACTACCAGCAAAATGGCACACACTCCCCCAAGAACAATCACCGCTATAAACATAGTGTTCACATTGTATACCGGCTGGCCGGTAAAACGCTAGCGCTAGTAGACTTTAAGCGATTCGATGACTGCTTTAGCCTGGGCGTAAGTATCGGTTTCGAAGGATCCCTTCGGAACGGCATCAAAAACTAACGCGTCGTTCGGGTCGGTGCCGTAGCCGCCGGCAAAGATATAGACTGCGCCTTGGGTGTCGATGTTAGAACCGAAAGCCTCACCAGCTTTAAAGGCAATACTGCCGGTTACCATAAAAAAATTCTGATTGGTGCCGTTGCCGCCAAACGACAGATTAGTGTATTTGCGCTGTTGATCGGCTGGCGCCGCGTATGCTATAACTTCGGAATCCTTGACGGCTACCGCATTGGCGATTGTCGGCTTCATAGCATCCGGAATGATGCCATTACGGAATTTGAGCGTAAATACTCCTTGGGTTGCGACCCCGTCTTTCTTTTGATAACTAATCTGGGGTGATGTCAGAATAACTTCACTTTTGTCGCTGTTTTCGCGCATTGTCCAGTCGGTGCGGTAGGTGAACTCAATGTTGAGCCTGATGCTTTTGTATGTCTTGGGCGTTGCTGCGTCAGCCTTTGGCGCAGCCGGGGTTGTAGATTGCTTGGTCTGGGTGGTATTTACGGCCTTTTTACCGTCAGTTTTCTTACCGCCTAACAGCGCGTAAGCCCCACCGGCTGCCAGTAGCAGCGCAACGACGATGCCGGCGGTAATAAATAGCCGCTTTTTGGTATTCTTTCCGCCGCGCGACGAGCCGGTGGTGTGCATGTGTTGCGGCGGACCCCACTGCTGTCCCTGTGGTTGCTGTTGGTTATCTTCCACGACTTGCTCCTTAGACTATTTATGTTCAATCTACATCAGTAACTGAATTTTTACAACGGAACAGGCGCCAAAAAAGACCCGGGGCAACCCCAGGTCTTGGTGGAAGCCTCACACTTCCTGCACTTAGTATGCTACCGGGCGCCCAAAAAACGCAAGCGTTTTGTTAGTCCAAAAAGAAAAGTTTGCGCAGCTTGACGGGCGCCAGGTGCAAGACGGCCACAACAATGAAGGCAGAACCAAGCGCGCCGACAGTATCAAGTGGCGCATGGACGCCCAAAAACATGCGCGACCAGGCTTCAGCGCCGACTAATATGACCAGTCCGATGCGCCACGGCCACGACACAAAAAACCACGCCGTTAAACATAAGGCTGCCAATGTCGCCACATGCCCCGATGGGAAGCCTGCCCCGCCTTGGCTAGCGCGCAATACGACGTCATGCGTTAAACCGGCCGGCCGCGCCCGGTCAATAATATGCTCAACAATAAATGTAAATACATAGACGCTGCCGCCAGCGACGGCGTATTGCCAGGCGCGTGTACGGTATTTAGGGATAATCAGCAGTACGACTATAAGTGCCAGAATACCATACACAGCATCACTGATTGGTTTTGCCAACTGCGATGTCACCCAATGCGGCAGGCTAACACCATTTATGGCAGTAAATATGCTGTGTTCCCACGAAGGCATAGTGTGCCCGTAGGCGATTGCAGCTGTACTACCCAGCAACAGCACGCCGACAACCAACAACACGACAAACCATGCGCGATTGACGGTTTGACTGACCGCAGGCACGGCTTCAGGTTTGCTTGCAGAGGCCTGGGGGGCAGCAATCTTAGGCCGCTCCGCAGGAGTAGGCCGGGCTGGTACTTTCGCAACTTTCATTACAGTAAGTATAGCAGTTCAGCGGCATATGCGGCTGGTTTTCGGTAAATTTAGCGCGTATCCGCGGCAGACCGCGCCTGTTGCGACGCCACAACCGAAGAAATGATAATGCCGACCCCGGCCAACCCGGTAATGACTTCAGGCACCTCGATGAAAATACTCGTAAACAAGATACCGGCCAGTACGAAAATGGTGTAGTGAGCGCCGTGCTCAATGTATTTATAATTGGCCAACGTGCCGCGGCGGACCATAAAGACGGTCAGCGAACGAACCCACAAAGCGCCAACGCCCAAGCCGATAGCGATCAAGACAACGTCGCTGGTAACGGCAAAAGCGCCCAGCACGCTGTCGAACGAAAATGTCGCGTCAAGCACTTCCAGATAGCAAAAACTTACAAAAGCCGCCATGCCTACCTGCAAGACAGCCTTGCCTGCAGGTTTTAAGCCGCCGCCTTGCAGCTTGCCGAACCATGCGGTCAGGCCGTGAATCAGGCTGTACACGACCACACCCATCACACCGGCAATAAGCGTTTCTTTGGCGTGGTGATTAAAGGGTAATAAACTCACGATGCCGACTGCAAACAGCGTGATAATAGGTGACGCCCAATGGGTAGCCAGTTTGCTGAATGACTTTTCGAGCGTCGTAAACCACATGACTTCTTTTTCGCCGTCCACAAAAAAATCCAATGCCAGCACCAACAAAAAGGCGCCGCCGAAGGCCGACAATGTGGGATGGGCGATTGCGAGCTTTTCAGCGTATTCGTGCGGGTGGTGTAATGCCATGTCGAGTACGGCGCTCCAGCCGGTGTCAGACGTTAGGGCTACGATCAAGATTGGGAACACAACCCGCATGCCAAAAACTGCCACCAAAGCACCGGCAGTCAAAAACATATTCTGCCAAAAACGCGACATTTTGGACAACACCTTGGCGTTAAGGATGGCGTTATCAAAGCTAAAAGCAACTTCCACGGCAATCAATACCAGGGCAATCAACATGCCGCCAATGCCGCGGCCGGCAAATACGCCAATCAAGGCCGAGATGGTAACTAGGGCCGAAACGGCGAATATGCGAAACGGCGAATGGGGGTGATGTATGGGGTGGCGCATGTCCCCACAGTATACCTTAGTTACCCTTGAAGTGAATGAAGCGGATGATTAGCCCGTCCAACAACAAGTGACTGAAATAGCCGGCAAAAGCGGCCCCGTAAATCACTATGCCAAGCGTCCATACATGTTGATTATGCAAGTACGGGATGATCAAAATCGGCGCCGGCACCAGGAACATTGCCAGCTTGCTGTGCGTCCAACCACGGTGCTTGCCGATAATCGGCGTCATGGCCAATAGCCCCAAATAAGCGGCCGGTTCGAACTTTCCCACGACAATCAGTGTAATCATCGCTATGAAGGCAATGCCAAAAAAGATGTTTTGGCCCATAGAATTCGTATCGACGTCCGGGAATAATCCGAACAGCACGGCAATAACAAACAGGCCTACGATTAATTGCCAATCTTGAAGCGAAATATCCCAACGTTGCAGCATCGATCCCGGCAGCAAACGCACACCGGCTAAATACACAGTATTGATGGCGATGGCGCCGGCAATGTGACCTTTGTATCCTGACATACCTGCTAGTGTAGCACTTTTTGCTTATGCTTGGCGCGCTTGTTTCAACAAACGGCCAAACCAGATGAGTTCGGCAAATGCGCGCTGCACGGCTTTGTCATACATTGCGGCGTTTTCGGGCTTTAATGCGCCTTGCTCGTCAAATAAATCCTGTACCTTAGGAAAATACAGCTCCGGTTGGACAGATACCAGACCGACTTTATGATACACCGGCAGTAGCGCTTCACAGGCGCGCACCCCGCCCCATGGGCCGCTGCTGACGCCGGCAGTGGCTACCGGTTTGTGCAAATAATTACCGTACTCACTGTCGAGTAAACGCTTGAGGCTGCCGGGATAGCTGTGGTTATATTCCGGCGTAACGATATAAAACGCATCTGCTTTGGCGGTAATAGCAGTATACGCCGGGTCGCTGCCGTCGGCCGGCGCGCCATCCGGCGGCAAATGGAAATCCTTGGGGTCAACCAGTATGATTTCGACGTCCTCATTTTTGCGGCCGGCTTCGGCGACCCAACGGGCGGCCTTAATAGATTCGCGACCTTCGCGGGTCGTGCCGCAAATGACGGCGATGGTTAGTTTGTCGTTCATGTACTTCCTTTTATTAGCATTCTGACACTTGGCCCAGGGCGGCCTGGCCAAGATTTACCGCCGAAACCCAGGCCAGCTGCGGTTGTTCACCGGTAGATGCGTTATTGATTGTGCCGTATACCCACTCAGTGGAATATGATTCAAAACCGCGTTCATCGCCGGTCTTTTGCCCGTTAGGGTTGCGGCACTGCTCAATGAACGTTTCACCATTATCTGCCTTGTAGGGAGCTGTGCCAGGAGGCGTAAACTCAGGGCTGTGATACAGCCCGACCGGGTCGGTGGGTTTGCTGCCGGGCCCGAAGTTACATTGGCCGTCGACGTAAAAAGCCAACAGGCTTCCTATTTTGTGGGGCGGCTGATGCACAATAGGGGCGCCTTCACGACAGTCGGGCACTGGCATGGTTATGCGTGCAGGCCAAACGTCAGGCAAGGAAACACGCGGCACGGCGCTTGCTGTGTTAGGGCCGGCCATTGCTGACGTACCGGCTCTTGCGCTCGGATTTTCACCGGTGTTGGACGTTCCGCCCCCTGTCGCGCAAGCAGCTAACCCAAGGGACAATACCAGCGCGCCTGTTCGAACCGGCCAAGAGTGTTCGGCAGTCTTATGAGCAATGTAGTGGGCTGTGGCGGCGATATTTCGTGTCATATATACCATGCTACCACGCCCCGGCAAGTACAATGCAAGCCGGCCTATACCCGTAATCTCGTATTGCTATATATACAAAATACCTTTATAACAATGGTTGATGACCGAGTTCTGGTTCGACACGGCAACCGGCGACCAGCTGATTGGGCAAACGGCCGCAGCTATGCGAATGGAGGAGTCGGGCCTGGCGGCCGACCTTTCCCAAGCCGAAGAATCCTCCATAATAGATATACAAATCCTGCGCCAACAGGCCGAAATCCTGGCTGCGGACCTGGGTCGCAAGCCGCGCAAGCCCGACTACGTCGAAGCGGCACGTCATGGCAGGGTTGCCCGCTACGTAACTATCCAAAAACTCGTAGGCGGCGTTACGGCGCTCAACCGAGAAATTGGCTTTCCGGATTACAGCACCTGGGGAGACGATGAATTTATTAATTACGGCATCAGTTTTGTCGAAACTAACGGTATCCAATATCTCGTGCCGGACATCTTAGACATTGTAGCGCGCCGCGGGCGCGGCCCCTGGGGGCGTTCGGCCGCCATACAATTCGGCAGTTGGGCGGCTTACAAAGAAGAAATCAATACAATACTGCGGTTACAGTCCGAAGCCGAAATAACACGCGCTGAAAAAATAACCGGATATACCAACCTGCTGGCAGCAGGCCAACTACCCCAATATATGAACGGTTTGAGCGACGATGAATTATTAAGCATCGCCGGCAAGTACCATGTCATAAACGATTGTGCCGCGGACCTACCACCCAGTATTCAGCGCAAATTGATACTACGGCGCGCCGAATCTTTTATAAAAGGCATCAGGGACCACAAACCGAAGCTGAGCCAAGGCTACATTGAAATGATCGCGGCAACTCACGATGTGTTTAACGACATATGGCCGCCGGCCGCCGTAGAACAGTTCGTGCGCCCCGAGCATATCTTTGTATCCGAAAGAGAAATAGCCGAGGTACGCGCCTACAGAGTCGCCGATGGCCGCAAACGCCAACCTCGATCACATAAAAAAGCGGCCTGAAGTCCTTAGCGCTTGGCTTCCAGCTGGTGAATCTGGTCGTGGTCCAGCCCGAAATAATGGGCGACCTCATGCCATACAGTGTGTGTGACCTGCTTTTGCAAATCAGCCATATCGCGGGCCTGGCGCAGCATCGGATTTTTAAAAATCGTAATTTTGTCTGGCGGGTAACTGGTCATGCCCTGCCGGCGGCTCAGGGGCACGCCCTGATATAAGCCGAACAACGTCTCGTGGCATTGCAACTTTAACTCCTCGCGCTGTTCGGGCGATGGATCGTCTTCATATACAATAGCGACGTTTTTAACGGCGGCCTGGTGGGTCGACGGTAAACGGGTCATCGCCGTGGCAATCATTTCGGAGAATTGTTCATCGGTAACTTCGTGCATCTAGGCTATTGTACACGCTTGTAAGGTTTTTTACTTACGAACTACCGCATTATGTTCATACTGCTAGCCGTAACATAAAGGAGAAAAATTAAATGAGCATCATTGCATGGATAGTTTTAGGAGCAGTAGCCGGTTGGATTGCTTCGATGATGGCGGGTACGAATGCACAGATGGGCCTGGTGGCCAATCTGATAGTAGGTATTGTCGGTGCCTTCGTAGGCGGTCTTATCTTCAGCTTGTTCGGCGGGAATGGCGTAACAGGATTTAATCTTTGGAGCTTGCTGGTAGCCGTCATCGGCGCCTTCATCCTCTTGCTCGTTATCAAGACGTTCCACAAAGCAGCCTAAAAGACTTTTACAACTGATACTAAAAACGACTAGCCAAACTAGTCGTTTTTAGTATCGTGCCGCGGGACGGGAGCGCCGCTACTACTATTATTTAGCGCGCTTGCGCTTGTTTGGGTCGAGTTCGCGCTTGCGCAGGCGCAGGCTCTTGGGGGTTACTTCGAGTAATTCATCTTTTTCGATAAAGTCGAGGCACTGCTCCAGGCTAAAGACAATTGGCGGCGTCAGTTGGACGACACCATCGCTACTGGAACTACGCATGTTGGTCAGGTGCTTGGCCTTACAGACGTTAATCTCCATGTCTTCGGAACGGTTGTTCAAGCCAATAATCTGGCCGGCAAAGACTTTTTCGGCCGGGCCGACAAAACAGGTGCCGCGGGCTTCGACGTTTTGCAACGAATATGCCGTGGTAACACCGGTTTCAAAGGCAATCAGTACACCGGCGCGCAACTGCTGCAGTGCTGAACCGAGCGGTTGGTAACCGGTCATCAGGCTGTTCATGACAATCGTACCCTTAGTATTGGTCATCAGGATGTTGCGCAGACCCAAGAAAGCGCGAGTCGGCAATTCGTAAACGAGTTTGGTAACGCCCTTGGGGCTGGCAAACTGTTCTTTAAGCACGGCACGGCGCTGGCCCATTTCCATTTGAACAGTACCGACGTGTTCGGCTGGGACTTCGATGATAACTTCTTCAAGCGGCTCTTCGGTTACACCATTATTATCGCGGGTAACCACTTGGGGGCGGCCGACTTCAAATTCGTAGCCTTCGCGGCGCATGGTTTCGATCAATACGCTCAAGTGCAGTTCACCGCGGCCAGCAACTAAGAAGCCGATGCCTTCGTCTTCGACACGCAAACCAACGTTGGTTTCGAGTTCCTTGCTTAGGCGTTCACCAATCTGGCGGGAAGTGTTGAATTCGCCTTCCTGACCCTTGAAAGGAGAAGTGTTCGGCCCAAGGTAGATACGCAGTGTCGGCGCTTCAACTTCCATGACAGGTAAAGCTTCCGGGGCGGCGGCGTCAGCGATAGTTTCGCCGATGCGGGCGTTAGCGATACCGGTCAGTTGCACGATGTCGCCAGCGACACCTTCGGGGACTTCGAAGCGGCTGACGCCGTGGCTCATAAATACGAGTTCAACTTTAGCTTTCTGGATAGAACCATCGGCCTTACACAGGCTGACAGCTTCGCCGGCCTTAATACGGCCGCGGGTAATACGGCCAATGGCGTACTTGCCCTTAAAGGTGTCCCAAGCCAAGGCGGTTACTAACATTTGGAAAGGCTTGTCGAGGTCAATAGACGGGGCGGGAACGTGTTCGATAATGGCGTCAAAGATGATGTCGAGGTCACCGTCAGCTTCGGCGCTGTCCGGAACAGTCTTCCAGGCTTTGCCGGCGCGGCCTACGGCGTAGTATACCGGATAGTGCAGCTGGTCTTCATGGACGGCCAATTCCAAAAATAGGTCAGCCAACTCGTTTTCGACTTCGGCGATACGGCTGCCGGGCTTGTCGATCTTGTTGATGATAACAATCGGCTTAAGGCCGTTAGCCAGCGCTTTAGTAAGCACAAACTTAGTCTGGGGCATCGGGCCTTCCTGGGCGTCGACAATCAGCAAACAGCCGTCAGCCATGTTCAACGTGCGCTCAACTTCACCACTAAAGTCGGCGTGGCCGGGGGTGTCGATGATGTTGATGCGGTAGTCGTCGTGCTGTACGGCGGTAATCTTAGCAGTAATGGTAATGCCGCGTTCGCGTTCCTGGTCGCCGCTGTCCATAATGAGCGTTTGGGACATTTCAGCCTGATTTTCGCGGAACGTCTTAGATTGCTTAAGCAGACCATCAACAAGAGTCGTCTTGCCGTGGTCAACGTGTGCGATGATAGCTATATTGCGGATCTTTGTCGGATCCTGAAGGTTCTGTGCCATAAATATTCAATACGCCCCTTATGCGCTCTTGCTAAAACTTTATGTTTATTATAGCATAAGCGCCCCTATAAGACAAGACGGCGTCGAAGGCGTTGGCTGCAAAGATAGTAGAGCTGGCGCAGCTTACCGCTTGGTGTAGCGCGCGACCTTCAAGATTGGTGTAGTCGTACCGTCTTCATTCCGTTGGGCAATTACCGAGAATATGGCATCGGGGTGCCCTTCGCTGCCCTCTCTTGCCTCGCCCACCACCGTAGTGACACTTTCCGGTGCAAAGCCAGCTTGTGTCAGCACTTGCGAAAGTTCATCTATATTGTCAGTCTGGAACTCCGCGCCACGAAGTTGTTCGCCTAACCGGTTGTAGTCGTACCTGGCATTATGCCTGGCCATCCACTGGTCGTCAGTCCATTTTTCGTCGGGGTTAGGCTTGGCGAATGCCGCCCCTACAAGCTCTTGCCGTTTCTTCTCTAGGGCCTCTCTCTCAGCCGGTGTTTTTGCCTCCGACATGAGCGCCTCGGCTTTCTCTTGCAACTTCTGCGCCTTTGGGTCTAAATCGGCGGTGGATTCGGCGGCCGTCTCCGGTTGCGAAAATGTCCGCGAAACCTTGATGCCATCAACTAGCTCTTTGGCGGCAGCCAGCATCTCGGCATCCAGGCCGCCGGCGGCCGGTTCGACTATGGATTCTTCCACGGCTTCGGCCTCCTGATGGGCATCTGCCACGGTCTCCTCTCCTGGTTCGGCCTGATGGCGGCCGGCATACTCCTCAGCTAGTGGCACAGGGCCTTCTTGACTTCTGGATTCCCATTCATCAACAGACAAACGCATGCCCGCCCGCGACATCGGATCCCTCAACATACCCCCCAGTTTGAGCAAAAGCGTCGTTTGCCTGGCGCGCATCTCCCGCTCCTCGGCTGTACCGGAATCGGGTGCCGATAAGAGTTGCTCCAACTGCGCAGTGATAATATCATCGGGGTCAACGTCAGGATTCTCTGCTTGCTTGGCCGCAATGGTAGACTGCAGGGCATCGAGCGTAGCCTCTCCGGATTGTCGTTGTTCTTCGCTCCAATCGGGCTCCTGTAGATCATCTTTAAGAAAACTGCTGTACTGCGAAAGCTCTCCGGCATTCAGCGGCTCTTCAAGTCGGGCCTGCTCGGCCGCAAATGCTATCATGGCCGGATCGCCGAGTTCCTGTTGCGGATCAATTGTTGCAACTGGCTGTTCTGACATATGCTACCTATTTTTTTAATTTTTTGTATTGATTGAGTACTCCTGTAATATTATAACCTCCTGTCCCATTTCACAACTTTTGTTATGTGGGATCTAGATTTTTCTACGCTCCTTAACGACAAGTATTGCATAAGCTGTAATTTTTGCTACAGTATAGGATTGTGAATATCGCAATTACAACGGTGGAAGTAGCATTATTGGTAGCATTATCGGCTGTGTGTTCTGGTTTGAACATCGCCCTAATGTCCCTGGAACCCGCCGACTTAAAACGTAAAGCCAAGATTGGTAACCCGGATGCCCGGCGTGTTTTGCCGTTACGCAAAAACGCCCACTTGAGCTTAGCTGCGATATTACTCACGAACGTGGCTGCCGTGTCGGTCACCTCGCTGGTGCTTGAGGCCAAAGCCGGTGGCGTAATCGCCGCCCTTTTGAGCACGTTGCTAATCGTTATCCTCGGCGAAATTATCCCACAAGCCTTTTTCGCCAAGCACGCCCTCAAAGCCTGCTCCCGTTTTGCACCGACCCTGCGGGTCATGATTGCCATCACCTACATCGTATCGAAACCGCTGCAGCTCTTGCTTGACCGATTATTCGGCCAGGAAAAATCAAAGCTGCATTCCCGCCACGAACTGGGCATGATGATTAGCGAACACCTGGGCGACGACAACAGCGAGCTTGATAATGATGAAGTAGAAATTATAAAAGGCGCTCTGCAACTCAGTGAAAAACGCATCCGCGACATTATGGCGCCGATCCGTAATGTCTACTGGATGACGCCTGACACCCAAATCGATTCCGATAAAATCGACGAGATCAAGACCAACGGCTGGAGCCGCATACCAATCCTCAACAAGCAGCGGACCAGCTGCTACGGCATCCTGCTCATGAAAGATCTGGTGGACATTGATTTCGATGAAGAAGACATCTACGTCAGCGAGCTGCCGTTATATCCGGTACAGATGGTCGGCAGTATGACCGCCCTAGACACGCTGTTCCGCAAGTTCATCACCGGCGGCGCGCACATGCTGCCTGTCGAAAAAGACGACCAGATCGTCGGTATCGTAACCATCGAAGACCTCTTGGAAGAAATCGTCGGGCACGAAATAGAAGATGAAACCGACCGGTCCAAGCGGCGCGGCCTGAAAGTAAAAACGCTCAAGCCGAGAACCAAAAAGACCTAGCTCCAGTTAAAAAGTCCTCTGTAAGCTTTGGATACGCGCCACGACGTGGTATCTTTCACAATACAATGGCTGAAACAATAGAACATCAGGGCATGGCCGCCGATAACACAGAAATCTGGCTAGACCAGGTCGCCCGGCCCCGGGATTATAACGAGCTTGACTGGGTGAATGCACGAAGCTTGCTCCACCCTGTCGTGGAACTTGCCGACCCTACCGGGGAAGAGCTGCTTATTGATATTGGAACGGGAACTGGCGCCGTATTGCGCTATGTGGCACCACATGTGCGCCATGCCATCGGTGTCGACGTATCCAAGGCTATGCTGGCACAAATACCGGCCGACAGCGCTCCGAATATTTCGCTTGCACTGGCCGACATGCGAGGCCATACAGCCTTTCCGGACGGCTACGCTGACATTGTCACCACCCGTATGATGCTTCATGACTTACTGAACCCTAAAGGGGCAATCGAAGAATCCTGGAGGCTGGTGCGTCCCGGTGGAAAGCTCGTAGCGGCCGAATACGTTACGGATGTATGTTCACCCGCCGCCGTAGAGCAAACCGACGCGTTTGAAGCAAACCTCCACCCAAGTTCCCTAATTGACGAGCAGCACTTTGGCGCACCTTCCGAAGCATTGGTAGCTTTTCATCGTCACCTATTTGGCTTAAAGAAAGAACCGGACCGCTTCCTATGGACGGCAGCCGATTTTACAGAATTATTTTCTGAAGTCTGCGGCACTGACGGCACGGTAAGCGTGTCTTACAGCATGACGCCATTCAACAGTGTTGGGAACTGGCTGGGTAAAAGCGGCTTTGGCACAGCAGTCAAACAACAGGGTCTCTTGGCCTGCCTTGCCTTGCCGCCTGACCTGCAACAAGAACTTGGCCTTACTATCACCGTTCATGGTTCACCGGTAAATCCTGCCGACCAGCCGGAATGGACAGCGCAATACGCGGCGGCAAGCCCGGAAGCTCGCGAAACTATGGGCATTGACGCTAAAATTCATCGTGTTTTCGCAAATGTAATGGCAGAAAAGAAGGCATAGTATATGACCGGAAAGCAGCTCGACCAAATTACCGAATTCTGTAAGCCGTATTACCACGGTACGGGCCGGTGGCACGGTTGGGACCACATAACCGGTGTCCGCAAGCTGGCGACAGCGATTGCCCAAAAAGAATTCCCTGACGCAAATCTTCGCTGCATCCAGGCGGCGGCAACAATCCACGACATGGGGCGAATCGTCCGTGACGAAGGCCACGCCGAAGAAAGCGGCCGGATTGCTGAGCCATTCTTAAAAATTATCCGGATACCCGAAAACGAGACCGCTATCATCCTGGACGCTGTAACGCATCACGACGTAAAGAAAATCGACCAGGCAGCATCAGTGGAGGCCCGGATTGTCTTCGATGCTGATAAAATTGAAATCCTGTCTGTGTATGGATTCAGCCGTGTCTGGTACTGGCTGGTAGAGGAACGGCATATGGAGCTTGGCGAAGCACTTCGTTTCCTGTGGGACTATTGTTCTGGCTTTAAATCCAAGCTGCACTCCGACTTTGCGAAGGAAGCAATAGCAGAAGATTTCGAGCTTCTTTCTGATCTCGTCAAACACTTCAACACCTACGAAACTGCTTGGCGAAAATAACTCGCTTATAAATATGCGTCCAGGCCGCCGGGCTTTGGGATAAACGACGACGCAAACGCCACTTCGTTGCAGTGCGCCAGCTCGCTGCCTGTCAGTATCCGTTCTTTGCGGAGCATCTCGAACTGTTTGGTGAGGCGGCAGCCTTCAATCAGTTCCGGCCAGTCGGTGTTAATGCAAAACTGCACTTTGTGCTGCAGAAACGTGTGCAATATAAAACGCATTTCATTCAGGTCGCGGACGGCCTTGGTAGCGATGTTGGACATCGGGCAGACCTCGAGCACTACCTTGCGGCGGACTAATTCTTTGAGCAATGGCAGGTCATATGCCGCGCGAATACCGTGCCCGATGCGTTGCGGCTCGGCATACTGCAAGGTCTCCCACATATCGCTCGTATCTTCGGTTTCACCGCTGTGCACCGTAATCTTCAGGCCGGCCTTGCGGGCTTTTTGGAATAACTGACTGTAATCCTGAATCCTAAAGCTGGCTGAAGCCGGCCCGGCCAGGTCGATACCAACCACGCCGCGTCCCTTATATTTGATGGCTTTGTCGACAATAATAGTATTCTGTTCGATGGGGAACTCCCGGGCCATACAAAAAATAAGCCCGGCGCTCAAACCGCGGCATTCCAAAAGCGCCCGTTCCATTCCCCGGAGCATGGCCATAATAATATAGTCCAGGTCGAACTCGACGTTGCGGTTGTGCTTCATGGGGTTGTTGCGCAGCTCGATAAGGGTAATACCGTTCGTACGGTGGGCGCCGGTCATCGTGTGATACGTGGACTGCTCTACGGCGTGGGCACCGCTGCTTAAACGATCGAGTAGCGGGTGGTAGATTGTGTCAAAATAGGTTTCCAGTTTAACTTTGCGCTGCGGCGTCAATGTCACGTAATCGTGAAAGGCGTGGTAATCATCCTCGGGCAGCTTGATGCCTGATTCATGCGCTATCTGCCAAAGCGTGGTGGTACTAATAGACGCACCGAGGTGCGCGTGGAGTTCGGCGAGCGGATAGTCCGGAAATCGCTGCATATTCTAGTATGCTGTCACCAAACTTATTATGTCAATTAAGCGGCGCGTCCGCGGTTTCGCTGCATCTGACGATAGCTGTACAATATACTGTATGGCCCGTCCACTTGCCGAACGTATGCGCCCCGAAACCCTCCAGGATGTGGTGGGGCAGAAACATCTGATCGAACAAGGTCAGATTATTCGGCAAATCATCGAACGAAAGCAGCCGACCAGCCTCATCCTTTGGGGGCCGCCCGGCAGCGGCAAGACCACCTTGGCGCGCATTATCGCCAATGGCACTGATGCCGAGTTTATCGAGCTGAGCGCTGTAACCGCCGGCAAGGCCGATGTGCGTAAAGTTGTTGAGGATGCCGAGGTCAATAACCGCCTCGGCCAACGTACGATTCTGTTCGTCGACGAAATCCATCGCTTTAATAAGGCCCAACAGGACGCCTTTTTGCCGTACGTCGAAAACGGCACGATTATCCTAATTGGCGCTACCACCGAAAACCCCAGTTTTGAGGTTATCACCCCGTTGTTGAGCCGCTCCCGCGTTTTGGTACTGGAGCCGCTCACCAAAGACGACATCGTCACAATCCTCAAAAATACCGCTAAAGCCGAAAAGATTTCCGCCAAACGTCTGCCGGCCAAAAGTATCGGCCTGCTGGCCGAGCTGTCCGGCGGCGACGCTCGTGTTGCGCTCGGCAACCTGGAGCTGGCTTTGCAACTGACCGACAAAACAATAACCGCTGACGTCGTTACCACGGCCGCCCAAAAACGCGTTCCCGGTTACGACAAGGCCGGCGAACAACATTACAACATCATCAGCGCCTTCATTAAAAGTATGCGTGGCAGCCAGCCAAGTGCGGCACTGTACTACATGGCCCGTATGCTGCAAGCCGGCGAAGACCCCAAATTTGTCGCCCGGCGGATGGTCATTTTTGCATCCGAAGACATCGGTATGGCAGCCCCGGCCGCCCTTAATTTAGCCGTATCAACCTTCCAAGCCGTGGAGCGCATTGGCCTGCCGGAATGTAATTACGCCCTGTACCACTGCGCAACCGTACTGGCTAAAACGCCTAAATCACGTGAAGTCGCCAACGCCATGGCCGCCGCCCAGGCAGCTGCACGTGACCACCCCGACTTGCCCGTACCCCTGCACTTGCGTAACGCGCCGACGAAACTTATGAAGGATCTCGGCTACAACAAAGGCTACAAATGGGAAGCAGGCTTTAAACACGCCGACGGGTTCCTGCCCCCGGAGTTGCAAGACGCGGACTTCTTTAGCTAGCCGCTTAGCAAGTGTCAAAATGGGCCAATAAGCGCATAATACAAACACATATGGACACCCAATCACCCGCTATCGCAATTAAAAAAATCAGTAAACAGTACCGGGGCGCAGCGGACTTTGCGCTGCACGGGCTGTCGTTGCAAGTTATGCCCGGCGAAGTCTACGGCTTTTTAGGTTCGAATGGCGCGGGCAAATCCACGACTATCCGCTGCCTGCTCAATTTTATCCAGCCGACCAGCGGTACCGCTACTATCCTCGGCAAAGATATCGTGAACGATTCGCTGGCTATTAAACAAAATGTCGGGTATCTATCGGGTGATGTCGCCCTGTATCGCCGCATGACCGGCCAGGAATTTTTGTCATACATGGCCGGCTTGCAGCCCTTAAAGCGCCCCGGATACCTAAAAGCGCTCACTCGCACATTCCGCGCCGAACTCAACAAACCACTCGAACAATTGTCAAAAGGCAACCGGCAAAAAATCGGCTTATTGCAAGCCTTCATGCACGAGCCGGAAATACTTATTTTAGACGAGCCGACCAGCGGTCTCGACCCGCTGATGCAAGAAGAATTCTTTAACCTGATACGCATCAGCAAAGCACGCGGCGCAACCGTCTTCCTAAGCAGCCACGACTTTGCCGAGGTACAGCGCATGTGCGACCGCATTGGTTTCTTGCGGGGCGGCAAACTGGTTTCCGAAGAAACTATCGCCGACCTGGTCCAAAAAGCCGCGCACACGTACGACATCACTTTTTCCGGCGAGCCGCCTGTTGCTGAACTCAAGCGCATCAAAAATGCTGTCGTGGAACTCACGCTCACTAATCACGTGCGCGTTTCATTAGAGGGCGAGCTGACCCCGCTGTTCCGGGTACTGGCCCGCTACCGCGTCATGCGGCTCGATCAGCAAGAAGTTGACCTACAAGATCAGTTTATGCGCTTCTACGGGGAGGAAAAATAATGAAGGTTGCCGCTATTATCAGGATAGAACTCTGGCAGCGACGCCGCGCGCTGGCGTGGTGGTCGCTCGGCGTCGCTGTGCTGGTTGGCCTGGACATGCTATTGTACCTATCGCTTAAAAATAACGCGCAAGACATCAATAAGGTCGTAGAAAGTTTGCCCAATACTGTCAGGGAATTGTTCGCCGGCAGCGGTGATTTTACGTCGCAAGCCGGCTTCTTGAGCGGCCGCATTTATTACCTGTTACTGCCCTTGCTGCTTACCATTTTGGCTATCGGCCTGGGCAGCAGTCTGATCGGCAAAGAAGAACGCGAAGGCACGCTGGAATTGTTATTGGCGCGCCCGGTATCACGTTTAAAATTGCTGCTTAGCAAGGTGAGCGCCGGGACTCTGGCCATGGCCGGCGTTGGTTTCGTCGCGTTAATCGTCGGGCTTATATGCCTGCGACCAGCCGGGCTGAACACCATATCGCTCCGCGCTGTCACGCTTGTGACGCTTAACGTGGTGGTGCTCAGCTCATTGTTCGGCATGATAGCTTTTTGCCTGACGGCGCTCGGCGGGCGCTTCCGAAACATGGCGACGGCTGTAGCCGCCCTGATCGCTTTTGGCGGCTACCTGGTCGCATCACTGCAAAGCTTGACTTCGTGGATGGTATGGCCGGCGCGGCTGATGCCGTATCACTACTATGACCCCAGCGCTATATTGAAGGGCGCGAGTTACGGCCTCAAGCCATTGCTCGGTTTTTCTATTACAATCGTACTATTGCTCGTTGCCTCTTGGGTCGGCTTCCGCCGCCGCGATATCGGCTAGCTTTACTTCTTTGCAGAAACGATTTTCTCCCAAGGCAAATGATCCTTGCCGAAGTGCCCGTAAGCGCTGGTTTGGCTGTAGATCGGACGCGCCAGATCGAGGGCAGTAATAATGCCCTTCACGCTGGTATCGATTAGCTTATCTTTAAAGGCATATAATTCGTCTTCGCCAACATGTGCGGTGCCGAATGTTTCAATGGTTTGCATTAATGGCAACGGCTTGCCGATTACGTATGCCAGGCCGACTTCGCAACGGTCAGCCAGGCCGGCAGCGACAATATTCTTGGCAATAAAGCGGGCGGCGTAGGCGCCGGAACGGTCAACTTTGCTGGGATCTTTACCGCTAAAGGCCCCGCCACCGACGCGGGCATATCCGCCATAGGTGTCGACGACGATCTTGCGGCCCGTCAAGCCGGCGTCAGATTCCGGCCCGGGAATGTGCCACAAGCCAGTGCCGTTGACGATGATGTCTTCGTCGGTTGGCAAGGCAAAACCATACTTTTTGAGTACCGGCGTAAAGACGTGCTTGATAATGCCTTCGCGGACATCGGCGGCCGTGGTCTGTTCATCATGAGCGACCGCGGCAACAAGATTTTCCACGGCTACCGGCTTGTCGTTCTCGTAACGAATAGTCACCTGGGATTTGCCATCAGGCCGCAGCCACGTAAGAGTGCCGGCTTCGCGGACATCGTCAATCCGCCTAGTTAGGGCGTGCGCCAAAGCGATTGGTATCGGCATCAGTTCCGGCGTTTCTTTGCAGGCATACCCAAACATCATGCCCTGGTCGCCCGCGCCGTCCTGGTCGGCGCCGAGGGCGATTTCTGGTGATTGGTGGTGGACGTTGTTAGTAAATGTCGATTCCCCGGAAAATCCCCAAGCCGGTTCGGTGTAACCCAACTTTTCAATGGTCTCCCTGACGATCTTCTCGTAATCAATCTTCGCTTTCGTCTTGATCTCGCCAAATAGGGCGATCTGGTTGGCGCCAGCCACCGTCTCGATAGCGGTATGTGAGCGCGGATCCTGAGCTAACGCTGCGTCGACAATTGCGTCACTAATGGCGTCGGCTATTTTATCGGGGTGCCCGGCACACACTGACTCGCTCGTAAACAAGCGGACGTTAATGGTTTTTGACATAAAAATATCCTTTCTTGCTGGTACGGCGGAAAGGATACATCTTCTATGGAGATAGATATCTTTCCCGCGTTCGCAGCGGGCTAGATGGAGCACCTGGTCTCATACGACTGGTTGCTGGCAGATCAACGAGCTAGTTCTCTTCCTGCACTCTATATATTCTTAGTTGTTAATGGTTAGCAGTATAAGCATAATATGCCGCCGCGTCAAATCGATAAGCATCATGCTACTCACGCGGCACAGTCACGCAGGCGCTAACCGACACTGCCCAGTCAGCCGCGCTATCAGTGTCGGTGACTAGCGTCACCCGGCGAAATGTCGTGCCTGCCAACGTGCCCGGCAGCGCCGGATTAAGATAGGTAGTATCAGTGCCCCAGCTAATGGCGTCAACCACCTTGCCAGTGTTGTCGAACAAGGCCAGGTAATCTCCGGCGTAGTTAATGCCGGTCTTCAAATCCGGTTCGATGTCGTAGTCATCCTTCGCATCAAATACTGTTTGCGGGCGGAAGGTCACGACCCTGCCCTTGCTGGATTGGATATACCAATTACCGGTTGGCGTGTCAGTTTTACCCGGATTGTATAGCAGTATGCCCGGCAATTTGTTGGCCGTAACGGTATTATCGAGCGAGCATTCAAATGCCACACTCCTAAACAAGATATGCGTCAGCGGCGCAATACGAGCGGTAGCGATACTGCTGCCCGTTAAGGTAGCCGTCGATGTCAGCGCCGCCTGGGCCGGTATGGCTATCAGTAAACCGGCAACCGCCCCCGCCATAACTGTCTTCATCCCCAGCGCCAGCCTATCGTGCGGCAACGGACCGCTATGCCGGAAATGCCACAGGCTTCGACCGGGCATGCGGTACACCTGCTGTGTCTTGTAATAAGCTGTCAGCCGGCGCAATTCATCAGCCATAATGGCCAACGCTGGTATGTAAATACACAGCAGCAACCCGACGGGCTTGCGCACAATATCAACCGCGTAGCCGGCCAGCGGTACATGACGTTGGACTTTGCCGAGCACGGCCGCAATTCTAACCGGCGGATCGGCTAGCGCGTTAGCGTCGCCTTTAGTTATGATACGGTAGCCGTTGGCCGCCACGGGCAATGCAATAATGCGATGGGTA
>DASYJQ010000135.1:0-2903 GCA_035996265.1 Saccharimonadales bacterium (SeqCode) | reverse complement strand
TACTACGAAGGCGATGACGGCGTTGTAACTATCTTGAAAGACGTACTACAAACCTGCCGTGACCTCGATAATTCCTTCTACTATGCATACTCGACCAGTAAAATCCGTCAGTATCTATATCGCAAATTTCCCCAATTTACCGACCGCCGTATTGCTGAAGGCATTGCCGTTAAAGTAATTGCCGTTGGCGAAGGCGGCGAAATGGCGACAGGCGCAGAACGTAAATGGCTGTTGTCGGAAGCCACACCGACCGCCGCTACCAGCTACACGATTATCTACGGCGACAAAGTTGCGACTATTTCAACGTCAAACGACTTGACGCCGTATGGCGTCATCATAGAAGACGCCGGCGCGGCGGCCATGCAACGCATGATATTTGAACAACTGTGGAAGCACTTATAGCTTAGGACGTACGCGCAATCATTTTACGCACAAGTTCGCGCAAAAAATCGACGTCTGCGGCCGGCCACCGGCTACCGACGGCATCGAGCGCGGCAAGCGCCTGTTCAGCTTCGTCGCTCGCCCGTTTCTGCGCGTGATCGGCGGCCCCACTGGCGGTAATCAGCTGCTGACAACGGGCAAATTCCTGGGTGGTTATATCGTCTTTACCCAAATAACGACGCAGCTCAGTACGGTCTTTCGTTCCCAGGTGCTGTAGCGCATATTGCGTCAGCGTCGTGATTTTCCCCTCGCGAAGATCATCCATCGGGCTTTTGCCCAACTTTTGTTCATTCCCGAACACGCCCAAAATATCATCGGCGATTTGGAATGCCTTACCGGCGTGCAGGCCGTAGGCGGTAATGGCATCGGTGTCTTCGCACCCGGCGCCAGCCAATACCATACCGACATGCAGCGGGTTGATAAAGCTATATAATGCCGTCTTCCATTCCATAACCCGCTCAATGTCTGCCGGATCGGGGTCTTCAACCAACTCATTCATGACATCGTACATCTGGCCGTGGGCGGTGATAAGCATCGTGCGATTGGTGATGCTCAATACATTCAGCTTCAGCTGCGGCTCGGCGTCCATGTTGGCCAATAGTATCTGGGCAGCATGGCCGCCGGCAATTGCGACATTTAGCGCCAGGCTAATACCGGAATAATCGGCGTCACCTTTTAAATGATGCTCGCGATGGTATGCCGCCAGCCGGGCGTGGGCCGAGGGCTTACCGCGACGGAGCAAGGAACGATCTTGAATATCATCAATGATGAGCATGTAGGCGTGGAACATTTCGATGGCCCGGGCAGCTTGCAGTATCATGTCCCGATTCTTGCCGCCGCACATCTCGTAACCATGCATAACCAGTGCTCCACGGATACGTTTACCGCCCCGTGACAGGATGTCTAAAAATGTTTCGACTTCCAAGTGCGCATATGGCCCGAATTGTTCTTCTGCGGCATGCAATGCGAAGTCGGCGTAGGCTGCTATGTCGGCATCAACTGCTTGTTTGTAGGCTGCCAGGCGCTCGGAGAAAGGTGTGTTGCGTGGCATAGAGCTACTGCAGCAATGGCGCAATCTTGTTATTAAGTTCGAGCTGCAATTCTTCGATTGTGCCGTTGTTCATAATAACTACGTCAGCGCTATCTGTGATAGCCTTAATTCCCCGCCCCGGGCCCAAGTCGCTAATACCGCGGTTCTCGCGTTCATCCTGCTCTAAAAATTCTTCGAGTGTCTTGTCGGTCTCGGCGTCTCGGCCGCGGGCAAACATACGATTGTAACGAATGTGCGCCTCAGCGTCGATACATACAATAATGCCGCCGGCGTCGCGGACGGCCTGGGCTTCGCCCATAGAGCGCAGCCCGGAAATTATCGCCCGGTCTATGTTAAGCACCTGCGCCTGTAGAATACAGAGCTGCACGAGCGCCGCTGGGTTAACCTGGGTACGGATGTGGTTGCCGACTTCGTACAGTTGGTCGCGCACCGGGTTAAAATTTGGTTGCAAACGATACACGTAGCGCGTAATTGCCCGTAGCGCGTCACCGCTGGAAAGGTTTTGCATGCCGAAGGCCTTTGCCAGGAGGTCAGCAGCGGAATCTTTGCCGGCTCCCGCAGTGCCTGCTAGGCCGATAAGGTGTAACGTACTCATTGGATTTTATTGTATCGTATTTTTACTGTTTAAGCATCCGCCGGCTCTTTTTTAGAAGGCATCGCCGGCTAAAGAATTCTTGTAGACGTGCAGATACTCAAAACGCGCCTAGAGAGATACGCCGTGGCCAATCGCGAGATTACGGATACTACCAAGTGAAGCAAAGGTCGACACAAATACCGACACCGTCCAGCGCTCGATGGCGTACGCCCCCGACTTGAACATCCTTTTGGCCAATGACAGTTCACTATAATCAATGCCTGGTGTGCGATCTGGTCACTATCAGAAACCTTGCTATCGATAGCAATACTAACTACCAAATTCACATCTGTTATTCGTGACCTTTTGGCTTCTTCTCTTTATATTACATATAAGAGAGTCTCATTACACTCATGGAACAAGACAGGCACAGACAGCATATGACCAATACTCAACCAACGCATAGAAAAACTCTCAATAAAAACCAACTACATATACTCTACCTACTCTACAAATTCAGATTCGGAACAACAGAACTATTCGTAGAAAATCAAAACAACAAAATCAGCAGACAGTACATGAATGTACGGCTACGCATTCTGTGTGAACAGGAATATATTGGCCGCAGATACGATAGTAGCTATAAGCTAGGAGGGAAATCGGCAACATACCACTTGCTATCGAAAGGCATAAAACTGTTAAAGCAGCGGCCGGATGATTTCAATCCAAGGGTACTTAAAAATATAGGCAATGACCGGCGGGCGAAGGATCGCTTCATTAATCATTGCCTGCAGGTGTTCAGCATATACTGCTCACTCAAGAAGCTTTATGGCGATG
>DASYJQ010000134.1:0-3985 GCA_035996265.1 Saccharimonadales bacterium (SeqCode) | reverse complement strand
CGCCAATTACCATAGAAATCTTTGCTTGCTTACCCATTCTCATTTCCCCCAAATTATTTATATTTTCTTCAATAACGTTGAACGGCAATTCACTCCCCACACGAATCCAGACCATGACTTTTTCGGATGTATTATGCTGGTCGGCCAGGATATCATCGAGCGTTTGTACCATTTGTTCGCCGTATGCCTTGCGGTGCGCTTTTGGATACAGGTGTAGCAGCGCCCGATATACCTGATGGGATTTAGACGCCTTGGGCATGTGGATTGATGTGGTTTAGGGCTTGTCGTTTGCGGGCGAGCGCTACGGCGTTTTCGTAGTACAGCAATTCCTCTTCTAATACTTTCCTGCCCGCACCAGAGAGTTTATAGTAGCGCCGGCGCGTGTCATCTTTGTGCGCTACTTCTATGATCAACCCGCGACCGTGCAGCTGTTTGATGCTGGTATAGAGTGCCCCCGGGCCGAGTTTTATCTTGCCATTGCTGTCTTCATCTACCTGTTTGATAATTTCGTATCCATGACGTTCGCGCAGGCTTAGCGCCAGCAGGATGCTAAAGGCTACTTGCGGCAATTGGCTGTGGTCTTTACTCATAATTCCATGGTATATCTAAATACGATATATATCAAATGCAGATGTATACCTTGAACTTCGGAATATGAACTTTGCGCCTATTTGCCTTCAATGGCGGCTGCGAGTTACCCCTGATTACTGTCGAGCGGGTTCGGCAAAAGGTAGTTGATCACTGGATCTATAACGTGGGTGGCGGTCCACTCGCATGCATTATCTAGAGCTTGAGATTCGTAGGTGGCGACATCACCATTGACTTGTTCGATGACAGTACTGGCCTGATAAGCAGCCTCTTGTACCGGGTGGGTAAAGGCAACGCCGAAGGCTGCGACAGTACCAATGCCAAAAGCAATAGTATCAAAATTGTTGCGGGCACGTTCTTTAAGGCCTGTCCAAGTTTCGGTAAATTTACTCATGATTTATGTTTTACCATAAAACCTAGAAATTGGCCAACTGAAGACTATACTAACCGGTCGCTGCAGCTCAAAACTTGACGCCTTCTTAATATTGTTAGTGTTATATTGACACTTATGGAATGATAGTATTATATGTAAGTGTAATAATAACACTAAGGAGATCTCATGGCTGAGTCGTTACCCTACCAACCAGCGGAGTCATTTATGCGAGTAGCTACCGCCTGTCCGGAGGTGGCCGTTGGTGACATTGCAGCTAACGTTGAACGCATTGGCGGCCTATTCGCCGAAGCGGCCGAAGACGGAGCCCACTTGGTGGTGTTTCCGGAATTGTCCTTAACCGGATATACGATCGGTGATTTAGTGCAACAGCGGACTATTTTGCAAGGGGCGGAGGTTGGTTTGGTGCAGCTTGCCGCTCAAACCAAAGAGTATAACGCGGCCATGGTTGTTGGGCTGCCCTATGCGTACGGCAATGCGCTCTATAACTGTGCTGCAGTGCTTTCGGCCGGACGCGTACAAGGCATCGTGCCAAAGACTCATTTGCCCAACGACAAAGAGTTTTACGAAAAGCGCTGGTATCGGCCTTGGGAAAGTCAAGAAGTCGTAGAGGTGCAATTGAATGGGCAAACCGTTCCGTTCGGCTCTGACATGCTCTTTAAGATAGCTGGCGCCCAGCTCGGTGTAGAGATATGCGAAGCGCTATGGCGTCCCCAGCCACCGAGCGGCCGCCTGGCAGAGGGCGGCGCCACGCTTATTGCCAACCCATCGGCCTCGCCAGAACAGGTAGGAAAAAGCACGTATCGCCGGGCATTGGTATGTCAGCAGGCTGCTCGCCTAGCCGTTGCCTACGTGTATGCATCGAGCGACGCCAGCGAGTCGACCACAGACATTGTGATGAGCGGCCACCAGATGATAGCTGAACAGGGCAAGCTCCTTGCCGAACGCCGAGCCCTACAGATTGGCCAGCGCTTAACCACGGCAGATATCGACTTAGACCATATTCGTAACGACCGTCTACGCGACGCTAACTTTTTGAACACTTCGTTGCCGGTCATTGAGTGCGGCGTCACCCGAGAGCAAACCGACCTCCGCCGTTATACCGACCCCCATCCATTTGTACCAAGCGGTGCTGAGCGACAGGCAACGCTCCAGGAGATACTGGATATTCAGAGCCAGGCTCTGGCGACACGTTTACGCAACACTCATATTAAAAAGATTGTCATTGGCCTATCGGGGGGTCTTGACTCCACACAGGCGCTCATTGTTGCCGTGCAGGCAGCCAGACGGCTTGGAGTATCCCCTGGTGAGATGATTACCGCTATTACGATGCCCGGCGAGGCGAGTTCCGACCGCACGCAAAGCAATGCTGCGCTGCTAGCCAATGCTCTGAATATTCCCCATGAGGTGCGGCCTATTAACGAGTTGACACAGGCTATGTTAGGGGCGATTGGTCATGACGGTATAACGCAAGACGTTACCTATGAAAATGTCCAAGCGCGTCTGCGTACCAGTATCCTGTTTAACAGGGCCAACCAGGCCCCTACTAGCCTGGTGCTCGGCACCGGCGACCTGAGCGAAATTGCTTTAGGCTGGTCCACTTACAACGGTGACCACATAGCACACTACAACGTCAATGCGTCTGTGCCAAAGACACTTATGCGCCACCTTGTTGACTACGCCGCAGAACAACCGGCCTTTGCCGCGGCGCAATCCGTACTGAAATCTATCCTGGATACGCCGGTATCGCCTGAGCTGGTCCGCAGCGGCTCTGAGGGCATTAGCCAAGAAACAGAGGAAATTATCGGGCCGTATGAGCTGCACGATTTTTTCTTGTATTATCTGATTCGCTGGAATGACCAGCCTGCAAAGATCGCCTACCTGGCCAATCAAGCATTTGAGGGGACATACTCCGCCGAACAGGTCGACCACTGGCTCGGTGTGTTTTTAAAGCGTTTCACTGAGAGCCAATGGAAACGATCTGTCGCAACGGATGGACCGAAAGTAGGCAGCGTATCTCTCAGCCCGCGCGGCGACTGGCGGATGCCGTCTGATATGCGTGGTACTCCTTGGGCCAATGCGTTACAATAGCACCGATGACAGAATATACCTCACCGCCAGTAACCGTCGATGGCGTCGTGTTGCAACTGCAGGACGGTAAGCTTTCAGTATTGCTTATCAATAGAGCCAACGACCCTCTTAAGGGGCACTGGGCAGTGCCTGGCGGATATTGCTCCCGCGAAGAAACGACTGCCAGTGCGTTGCACCGCGTGTTACTTGCCAAGGCTGGCTTAAACACCGACGGATTGGGCGTGGTCGAGCAACTGTATACCTTCGACACTCCGGCATACAGCCAGACAGGCAATGCCGTATCCGTCGTATATATGGGGCTGGGGCGAGCGCTGGCGCCAACAGGAGAGACAGCGGAAGATCCCCGGTTTTTTCCTGTTGATGACCTGCCCGATCTAGCCTTCGAGCACGCTCGTATTGTTGCCAGCGCCCACGAGCGCCTACGCGGTAAGGTTACGTATACCAATGCCGTGTTCAGCCTCATCCCTGAGCTATTCACGCTCACCCAGCTGCAGAGCGCCTATGAAGCGATTCTTGGCCACGCTTTAGACAAGCGCAACTTCCGCAAAAAGTTTTTAACACTTGACCTTATCGAGTCCACTGACGAGCATTACATCGAGGGTGCGCATCGCCCGGCCCGCTTATTCCGTTTCAAGACGCAGACCCTCCAAACACTTTCGCGGTCATTTGAATAGTTGATTGTGTTCAGCATGAAGGGGCAGCGTCTACCCTTTCGCTTATTCGATAAATGTAACAAAACAAAAAGACTTCTCCCGAAGTCTTTTATTATGTTTGGCTGGGGATGAGGGGTTTGTTCCAGCTTTTTCCAGACGAGATAGATGAAGACAATGACGTCGAACGCGACATCCAAGAAGTGCGTCAGCTTCTTGAAGAAAATGAGGATAGAACAAACTAATATTTACTAGCAATATAAAT
>DASYJQ010000133.1:0-7311 GCA_035996265.1 Saccharimonadales bacterium (SeqCode) | reverse complement strand
GGGCAATAAGCTGACTGCCGGCTCCGGGCCCTTGCAGCGCTACAAGCTGTTCTTGTCGCGGCCTAAAAAATTACTGGTTAACCCGTTCCTGGGGGCAGGGATGTTATTCATGAAAACCTGTGAGTTCGGGTTCGGCGCCGTTGGCTACGTGTTGTCCGGCAAAAAGGAACGCGCATGAACCTGCCAACGTTCCTAAAAGACCACCGGCTGGACGGTACATTGCTGTTCGGCTTTTACGGCGGCGGCAATTACGGCGATGAATTACTAATGGAAGTACTGGCTGGGCTGCTCAAAAAGCGCGGCACAAAAAACGTCAGCATCGCCTACCAACATCCCGAAAACTACGATACCTTCCATCATGATTTTGAATATCCGCTAGTCAACATGCATAGCAAACCGGCGCTCATTAAAGCCATGCTCAGCAAAAAAAATATCGTTGTCGGCGGCGGGGGGCTGTGGGGCATGGATGCCAACCTTAATGTGTTATTAATGAGCATGCTCCTGTTTTTGAGTCGCTGGGTGTTTGGCAAAAAGGTCTACCTGCTGGCGATTGGCTATTACAACTCGTCAACAACCATCGGGCGCCTGGGCGCCTGGTTGGCCGGCAAGGCTGCTCATGTAATTATTGCCCGCGACGACGAAACGTATACCAACTTCGCACGCATCAATAAGCACACCAACCAGGATACCGATATTGCCTGGTACATCGATGACCTCAACCTCGATGCCTATCGCGCCGATGTCGACGCGTTAGACCGGCAGGTTGCCCTATCGGATAAAACGCTGTTCATTACACTGCGCCGGTTTAAAGAAAACTATAAAAATCGTCTGACCGAAGTTGTCGCCGATTGCCTGGATCAGAACAGCGGCCGCCCCATTATCATCGCGCTCATGGAACCACGTGAAGTCGACCCCGACGGCTACGCCTTGCTGGAACAATGGCATGCCTCGCACAGCAACGTGCAGATACTGGACTTTTCATTTAACCCGCTGGCCTTGTTCTTGCTCTTCCGCCGGCACCACGACCGGCTGGTGTTTATCGGCCCGCAATTCCACGCCATTTTAAGCGCCCACCTGACCGGCGTGCCGTATTTGCCGCTGGCTTACGACAACAAAGTACAGGGGTTACTCCACAGTATCGCTCCCGGCGAAATACCAATTACCGTGCAGTCGCTACAGACTGCCGATGTCCAACAATTTATTGACCGTACCTGCCCGCTAGCAGTTTAAGAGAGGACAAGCCTTGCGTTTTATTTCTAACGGCGATTACATCTTTCCATTCCAGTTCACATCGTATTGGTCGCAGCATGTCTACCTGTGGTCGTTTCAACACGGAGCGGCCAACCCGGACGGCATTATGCGCTTGCCGGGCCGTCTGCTTGACCTGTTGGTGTTTGCCGTCTTTGGCAATATCGGCATCGGCTACTTTTATGTTGTGTCGTGCATGGTAGTGGCATTCCTGGCGTTCTGGTGGTTTTGCCGGGCCTTTTTGGAAGTGCAACGACTGAGCACCCAATTATTAGGGTCGCTATTTTTTACGCTCAACCCAATCTTCCTCGGCAACTTGTCTAAGGTGGGATTGATATTGGCTGCAGCCATGTTGCCGGTAGCGCTGGCGGCCATCAAACTCGGCTTTGAAAAACGGCGTTTTAGTTACTTCCTGCTGCTGGTAGCGGCGTTGAACATATCGTTGCTGCACCCGTTTACGTTTAGCGTCAACCTGCTGGGCGCCGGCATTTACGCAATCTATATGGCGCGCAAGCACGGCACATTCGTGCGTGACAACCTGCCGAAATTCGGGCTGGTAGTTCTGGCCGCGCTCTTACTCAACGCCTACCTTATTCTGCCCTTGGCCTCGCTCGGCACGGTTGATAAAAGCGCTTTGTCGGATACCGCCAATACCCAGGTAGTGGATTACACCAGTTTAGTCGACATCGCCAATACCGGCGATATTTTTACTGGCCTATCATTATCGAAAGGCGTTTTAAAAGACTACAATTTTTATGGCGCCCGCAGCTGGCCGTTTTATTTCTTAGGCGTATTTGCGTTCTATGCCATTATGTTCGGCGTCTACGTACGCGTCGGGCAACGCGCCAAGCCGGACGAACGGCGGCGCTTTGTGATCGCCCTGGCCGTCTTTTTAGTACTGCTGGCGTTGTCGACGGCCACGTTCCTGCATGCTGACGCACTCATTAAATTTATGATTAGCTTGCCGGGCGGCTGGATGTTCCGCTCGCCGCTCAAATGGCAATTATACATGCCGCTGGCTTTATTTACCGCGCTGGTTATCGCGCTCAAATACTTGCGTAAAGGCCCAAGCCTCAAACTGGTGTACACCGGGTTGTTATGCACATTTGTACTCATGAATGCCTATTTATTTGTGCAAATTTATAAACGATTATTGGTGCCGCGTAGCCTTGTTTACTTCGGTGCGTTGGCCAATATGCCGCTCGAGGGTAAAACATTGTTGTTCGTGAACTCAAATGCGTGCATGGCCTTTGCCCGTGACAATCCGGGCGTGGCAACCGAGCTGAACCAGGTATTTATTTCTAAAAATGTACAGGTTAAACATGCCGAATCAGGCAGCATCGACACGGTTGCCGTGGGCCAGTATGACTACGTCTTAGGCTGCCGCGAATCGCTGGATACCAGCATGCTGACCAAACGCTATAGCTTTATACCAACCCAAACTTTTGCCGCTAAAACGTATGAGCTGTACCAAAATAGCAAGCCGGCCGATTACGTCAGCGTCGTCAACCAGAGTTTTGCGTTGGACAACGCCGTCGCGCTATCGGGCAAGTATTCATTTGCCAGCAACGAGTTCGGCGCACGGCTGCCGTTCATAGAAGCGGCTGCAAAAAAACCGGCAATCGGCTTGCAGGATGTATTCGATGCACTATCGCCGGCCAGTATTCATGACGGCGCACTCATGACGTCGCTCAAGCCCTCTCAGCCCGGCGACCAGGAACTTTACCTAACGCATACCGCGCCAATGTATTACACCGCCACCGGCAACAATATCGTCGTATCGAACGTGCCCTCTAAAGGCACACGACCCGTGCCGGCGGGGCCGCTCAAACTCAATGTGGCCGAGGGGCAAACCATTAATCTCTCGTACGCCGACGCTAACTATTCATATAAGAATACTGTCGCTAACGGCTCGCTGGAGCAGGGGCTTTGGGAACGCAAAGTTGGCGACTGCAACAACTACGACAACGAGCCAGCCATCGCCATGCGGCTGAATACCAACATGCATAGTGACGGCAAACAGTCACTGGAACTTGAGTCTAAAAAGCACATCGCCTGTACCGGTCTGCAAGACATACCCGTCAAAGAAGGGGAGCACTATTTGCTGCACTTTGACTACGCCAGCAAAGGCGGCCGCTACGCCGGGTATTTTGCCGGATTCAATAATACAGACGCCACCTCGAGCGGCCAACGGCTGCCGGGTAATGACGGTTCCTGGACGGCGTATACCACCGAACTGGTCGTGCCGCCCGGCGCTACCAGCTTAAAACTGCTGTTCTACGCGTATTCGGACAATGCGCCGGGCAAAACCGGCAAGGCTCATTACGATAACGTGTCGGTCACCAGAATTCCGGATGTAAAAAACCATTTTTTTGTCGTCAGCAAACACGAGCAACTCAACACACCGGCGCCGGCCAGCTCGTACACCGTGCTTAACCCCACTAAAACAATGGTGACCATACAGTCGGCCAAGGCGCCATTATACGTAACAAGTAAAGAGTCATACGACCGGTTGTGGCGCCTCCGCCTTGATGACGGCGCCCATGGCTTGCCAAATTTATTCAGCTCCAACGCCACATCAATAAAAAACGAAAACCACCTGCGCATGAACGGGGCCATGAATGGCTGGTATATCGACCCACAGCGTTTATGTCAAAGCGCACCGGCGGGCTGCATCGCCAATGCTGACGGCACATACACCATACACCTGGTTATGGAATTCAGCCCGCAGCGCTGGTTCTATGCGGGTTGCTTAGTAAGCATTGTTACTGCGGCCGCAACGGTATTGTATGTGGTATATGACATCCGGCGGGGCCGGGGAGCGGCAGCATGAGCGCGCGCAAACCCGACACATCCAGCCTGGACTGGAAAGCCTACGGCATCTACATACTCGTCGCTTTAGCCGTCATGCTACCACTGCTCAAACCGGGATTTATCCTAACACTGGACATGGTCTTTACCCCCAAACTGCGTATGCCGGCCGATGTCACCGCCAGCTATCCGTTACACGCGTTGCTACATATCCTCAATGTGGTTTTGCCGGCCGGCATTATCACCAAGCTCCTACTGATGGCAGCCCTATTGCTGGCCAGTACCGGCATGCACCGCCTGATCCGCATATTACAACGCACGCCACCTGCCGATGACTACGGCATATATATCGCCAGCGTTTTCTTTGCCATAAATCCATTCACATATTCGCGCTATATGGCCGGCCAATATGCCGTACTGCTCGGTTATGCGCTGTTACCCTGGTTTGTGCGATTGTTACTTATATATGGCCGGCAACCTGGCGTCCGCAACGCCATAAAAATCGGCGGGCTGGCGGCCGTAATTGGCGCAGTGTCAATCCACACCCTGGGTGAACTCGGCATCATACTTGCAGCCGCAGCCGCTATCGCGCTGTGGCAGTACCGCCAGAATCTGCGGGCCTACATACGCTATAGCGCGCTGGCCGCAGTCTCGTGCCTGGTGCTGAGCAGCTACTGGCTGATACCCCTAGCCGCCGGGCATAGTAAGACGGCAGCTACCGTTCATAGCTTTACGTCCGCCGACACCCAGGCCTTTGCGACAACCGGCGGATCAGTTGCCGGCAAATTAGGCAACGTGTTGCGCCTGCAAGGCTTTTGGGCCGAAGGCCGTCACTTATACATACTGCCGCAGGCTGGCACGATACTGTGGGGTCTGATGGCTTTGATTGTCATCGGATTGGTCATTGCCGGCGCGGTCAAATTGCATCGCGAACGACCGGCTGCAGCCTTGCTTGTTGGCCTGAGCGGAGTGGTCGCTATCATATTGGCCCTTGGCTTTGCCAGCGGCGCGATGAACGCTATCGGCTACCGTGAACCGCATAAGTTTATTGGCTTGTTGGTCTTGGCTTACGCCACTTTTCTGGCCTTCGGCATACCTGCAATGCTGGCCAAACTGCAACAAAAGGGAACTGCCGCCTATGCTGCGGGCATGGTTATGGTCTTTGCCGTGCCATTGCTGCTAACGCGTGTCATGTTCTGGGGTTTTGCCGGCCAGCTGGCGCCGCGTCAGTACCCGGCGAGCTGGTTCGCAATAAACAACACCTTAAACCAGGACAAAGGGAACTTTAGCGTACTGTCATTGCCCTGGCACCAATACATGAGCTTCCGGTTTGCCGGGCGGCTAATTGCCGACCCCAGCGCGAGCTTCTTTGACCACGACACTATCGTCAGCCAAGACCCCGAACTGGCCGGCGCCAGCGGCGGGCAACAGGATGGCCGGCACCGGACTATTGGACAATTGCTGCAAAATAGTAAAAGTAGTGAAGATTTTAGCAGACAGCTTGCTCGTAACAACGTTAAATACATACTTCTGGCCAAGGAAGTGGATTATAGCCAGTACAATTTTTTGCAACAACATAACGACCTTCAGTTGGTCGCCGATTATCCGGATATCGCACTCTACAAAAACAACGCATGGAGGACTCACTAATGGCCCGAACTATCGATGGCTTTATGCCGCGCGCGTCTGTATTACCGCATCCCCAACTGGCGCCTCACAACCACGATGCGCCGCCCGCACCGCGTACTCCCGTCAAACCGCTTTCCCGGACGGTACTGTCGCCACGATTACGGCCGCAGCAACCAGCTAAACCTACCGCAGCTGCGCCTGCTGCCGCCCCGATAGCGACTCCATCCTTGGCACCGCCCATACCGGTCGCCCCGACACGCCGCGTCTATGCCGCATCAGCGCCGGTTGTTAAACGGCGGCGCGGTATTCCGGAACGGCTCCAGCTGCCGTTAATTATCATCGGCGCTATACTGGCCGGCATGTTCGCCCAATCGGCCATATTCGGGGAGCTGATGGTCGTCGCCTACGGTATTGTGGCGCTGATATGGCGGATTGCCAGCCGCACGACGTTTACGCTGGCCTTATTGTCTATGGTAGCAACTACGCTGTTATTGGTGGTGCGGGGCAATGTCGCCCTGGCCCAAAACTTTGCTACTTACACGTTTTTGCTCCTGGTTGTCGGGGTTATCACCCTGACTGGTGAATTAAAAAAGGAAGGAGGCCGCATATATAACAACAGAAAAAATATTACTTAATTTAAGAGGAGAAACCAATGTTTCAAAGATCTTCTCAAGTAAAGACATCTCAGGTATCAGGCAAGCGCAAGATATCAAACAAACTCATTGCCGGCTTCGCCGCGCTTTCTGCGACGGCGATAATCACAGCCAGCGGCTTTGCTGCTGCAGCAACACCAGTTAGCTCGGGTAGTGGGTATGGTGGCAGTACCAGCGTCGCAACTAACATCAACCTTTCGATAAATCACTCCAATAACAATATTATTCAAGTTATTGTGAACATTTTCCATTAGGATTGATGGTAGGTATATACCTGAGAGGAGCGCCAACATACGGCGCTCCTTTTTTAAGGCGTAAGCGATTTCTGCTATATACTTAAGCTAGATGAACCCCGAAAACCAAAATGGCCAAAACATTGACCCGCTCATGGATGACGACGACCGGCCAGCCGGGAGTAGCGTCAATAGCACGCCGGCCACAGCAGTGTTCGCAGCCGCGCCAGGCACTACTAAAAAGAAAATCCAGCCCGATAACGAAGCGGCTATCCGTCAGGAGCTGGCCGATACTCTGCCAGCCAAGCCGGCAATAGACACCAGCAACATATATAACGCCAATGCTCGCGGCCCGCGCGACTTCGCCAGCGATCAAACAACGGCAGGTCAGGGACCGGCGAGCACCGCGGCAGCCGACCCGGCGCTCGCAGCGCATATGCCTGCGGCAGCCGCACGGCAAAAAGGAGCGGTAGCTATTGGGACGATTATCCCGCAGATCCAAACCTATGCGCTTGTCATGATAGTTTTATCGGGGCTGACCACTCTTATGTCGGCTATCCGCTTTTTTGCCGCAACGTCGGGTCCGGCAACAACCCTGACGATACTGTCACTGGCCATTGGCGTACTGCCGCTTACATTTGGGATATACATGCTCACCGGCAAACGGCCGGCTGTCATTAAGGCCTTTTTGATTATCACCGGCCTATCCTATGCCTACTCATTCGTCAATATCGGCA
>DASYJQ010000132.1:0-15492 GCA_035996265.1 Saccharimonadales bacterium (SeqCode) | reverse complement strand
GTCGTTCGGCTATACGCCCTTGCTGGCGCAGTTCGGCATTAACCTGAGCGAGCACATCCACTACAGCACCATGCTTGACGCCGGTATCCCCAGCCGTGAAGCAGTACTCAGCCAGGCCACGCACCTGCTGATGCAGGGCGGCCGCAGCAACGTGGCGCTGGTTGGCGGTTTGGGCAGCGGCAAGTCGTCGTTGGTACAGATATTGGCCAAGCGGATGATGCAGGGCGACCCGAGTATTCCGCCCAGCCTGCATTTTTACCAGATTATCGCCCTCGACCCGTCGGCGCTGATTGCTTCGGCCCGCGGCCGGGGCGAGCTGGAAGACCTTGTTCACCACCTCTGTTATGAAGCTGTCCAAGCTAAAAATACCATTCTGTTTTTGGACGATGCCCAGTTATTTTTTGAAGACGGCAACGGTTCTGTCAATTTGACCAATGTACTGCTGCCGATTCTGGAAGGCGGCGCGCTACGCATGATCATGACCATGGACGAACAGCGCTGGCTGCGCATCGCCCAGAACACGCCGGCATTGGCACAGCACATTAACCGGGTCATGGTGCAGCCGACGAGCCAGGAAGAAACAATGCGCCTGATGGAAGACCAAACGCTATTGTATGAATACCGCAGCAAAGTCACCTACACCTACCAGGCCTTAGCCGCGACGTACCGTTTAAGCAGTCGTTTTTTGGGTGAACAGGTCATGCCCGGCCGCGCTCTTAAAATGTTACAGACGGCCGCCGATTATCCCGACGAGAATGGTTTTGTGACTCATCGTTCCGTACAGCAGGCCGTTGAACAAACCCAGGGCATTAAAGTTAGTACCGCCGACACCGGCGAAGAGCGCGAAAAATTATTGAAGCTGGAAGACCGCATCCACGAGCGCATGATTAACCAGACCCGCGCCGTGCAGGTTGTGAGCGACGCCTTGCGCCGCGCCCGCGCCGGTGTGCGCAACGAGCAGCGTCCGATCGGTACATTTCTGTTCCTGGGTCCGACTGGTGTCGGTAAAACCGAGCTGGCCAAGAGCGTAGCCGCCGTTTTCTTTGGCGGAGAGGACCACTTGGCTCGCATCGACCTTAACGAATATTCCAACGCCGAGGACGTTACCCGCCTGATTGCCGACGCCGCTACCGACCAGCACAGCTTGACGGCGCAAGTCTCCCGCAATCCCTTCAGCGTTATATTGTTGGATGAGATCGAAAAAGCCCACCCCAATGTATTGAATACGCTGCTGCAGATGTTGGACGAAGGCATTTTGCGCGACATTAACAACCGCGAAGTGTCATTCCGTGACGCGGTAGTGATTGCAACCAGCAATGCCGGCGCCGAGCGCATCCGCGAGCACATCGAAAAAGGCGAAAAACTACAGGATTTTGAAGAACAGTTTACCAACGAGCTGATCAGCGCTAATGTCTTCCGCCCGGAGTTCTTGAACCGCTTTGACGAAATTGTCTTGTTCCGATCGCTGACGCACGAAGAGTTGGTCAAGGTTATCGACATCATTCTGAAGGGCGTTAACAAGAATCTGGCCGTTCAAAAAGTTAGTGTGGCTGTCGACGAAGATGCCAAGCATCTGCTAGTTGACGCCGGCTATGACCCGCGCCTGGGCGCCCGCCCGATGCGCCGCGTCGTGCAACGCGTCGTCGAAAACATCGTCGCCAACCAAATGCTCTCCGGCCAGGCCGCTTCCGGCAGCCAAATCCACATCGACGCCGCCGCCGTCACTGCTATGCTGCAGCGCGGTAAAGACAGCTAGTAAGCGTATCGGCCACAGATTGAGTGCGCCGCAGTTACCGGCGAGTTTTGGTGCGGCCGCCGCCGTGGGCGCGTAAGGCGTTGAAGATGACGACAACGTCGACGACTTCCTGGATGGCGGCACCGTAGATCGGTTTGAATTTGCCGGTAGCGAATATGAGCATCAGGCCGACGCTCAGGCCAATGCCGACGAGCACGCTTTGTTTGGCGATGCCGACACTGCGCTGGGCAATGCGCACGCCACGCGCGACGCGGCTGATATCGTCGAGCATGACCACGACGTCAGCGGATTCACTGGCGGCTGCCGCGCCGCGGGCGCCAAGGGCTATGCCGACGTCGCTGGCGGTCAAAACGGGTGCATCATTGACCCCGTCGCCTACGAAGGCTACAGGGCGGTCCTTGACGTTCTCCAGGGCACGGATCTTGTCGCCGGGCAGTGCGCCAGCTACAACTTCTTGAATGCCAAGCTGCTTGGCGATGGCTTTGGCAGTCTGTTCGTTGTCGCCGGTAATCATCATGAAGTGTTTGACGCCGGCGGCGCGCAGTTCGGCCAAGGTTGATTTGCTGTCGGGGCGAATTTCGTCGCGGAAGGCAATAACGCCGGCCAGTTCGCCGCCCACGGCCACGAAGGCTACGGTTTGGTTGTGATCTTTGGCTTTAAACGTTTTAGGCATGGCGACGTGCTTTTCTTCGAGCAGCGTTAAACGCCCGACGATGACCTCTTTGCCGCCGACCATGGCTGTGATGCCCTTGCCGGCTATCTCGCGGGCGTGTTTAACAGCAGCCGACTTGGCGTGCAGGGCTTCAGCCTTTTTGACGATGGCATCGGCCTGGGCGTGGTTGGACCCGCGTTCCAGGCTGGCGGCTATGCCCAGCACCTCGGCTTGTTTGAACTTGCCGAAAGTCGTGACGCGTTCGACGCCGAGCTGCCCGAGCGTTAGTGTGCCGGTTTTATCAAAGGCGAAGGTCTTGGCGTGGGCCAGTTTTTCGAGCGCCGTTCCGTTTTTTATGATGACACCATGCTTGGCGCTGCGGCTCATTCCCGAAATGATAGCGATGGGCGCCGCCAGAATTAACGGACAGGGCGTGGCCACAACTAGCACTTCCAAGAAGCGGATGGCGTGGCCGCTTACGGCCCATGCCGTAATGGCAATGGCGAATGATACTACTGTAAACGGCAGGGCGTAGCGGTCGGCCAGCCGGACAAAAGGCGCTTCGCTGCCCTGGGCCGATTTTACCAAGCGGATTATTTGCTGGTACTGACTGTCTTCGGCTGAGGCAGTGGCCTTGGCGGTAATAACGCCGTCGAGGTTAACCGAGCCGCTGAGCAACGAGGTCCCGGCCTCTTTTACTTGCGGTTCGCTTTCGCCGGTCAGGCTGGATTCGTTGAAGCTGGCGGTGCCTTCCAAAATAGTGGCGTCAACCGGTACAAGTTCGCCGGGGCGGATGATTATTTTGTCGCCGGTGCGCACCTCGCTGGCTTTGATGTCGATTTCTTTGCGGCCGCGCAGTACGTGGGCTTTTTGCGGGGCACTGCTTAACAATGCTTCCAGCTCGCCTTGGGCCCGGTGCGAGGCGTAGTGTTCAAGGGCTCGGCCGCCGGTGACCATAATTATCAGAACTATGGCCGCCCAGTATTCATGCAATACCAGCGAGCTGGCAATGGCGACCACCACCAAAATATCCACACCGTATTTACCGGCGCGCAGGTCGTGATACATCTCGGTTAACAGCGGTATAAGTTGCAGAGCGCAGACCACGATCAGCAGCCAGTGCGCCGCCAGGTTCCAGCCTTTTATGTCGAGCCCGAGAGCTATAAGTGCAGCTGCAGCAGCCGCAAAAAACAGATTGTAATGCCAAATAGTACGCCAGATTTTTTTCATTACTACTAGTATAGCAAAGCGTCAACGATGTTACTGTCAGTTTGAAACAGGCAGCGGCTGCCAATCCGGCAGAAATATGTCCAGCGCAGCTAGTGCGGTGTCGCGGACATTGCCGGGGATGGTGTCTTTTGGCAGGGCAAGCAGCTCAGCGCGGGTGAACATCTGAAAGACATGTGATTCGTCATCGGCTACGGCACGCCCCGGTGCCTGGTGAGCGGTAAATATAAAGGCTATGTCGTTGTGGTAGTGGTCTTCGTCAGCGTAACCATGTGTTAGTACGACAGCTGGCTGTGGGCTGAGCGCGGCGTTGGTGTCGTCTATTTTTTCCAGCCGGATGTGTGGCTGCAGTACCTTGAGCTGCTGTAGATCGTAACCGGCCTCTTCGCCGATTTCACGCAGCACGGCTTGCCAGGGGGATTCATCAAGTTCCACATGCCCGCCAAATTGCAGCCATTTACCTAAAGTGCGGTGCTGGTGCAGCATAACCGCCGGTTCATCGCCGTCGGTGCGCACAATGTAGGCGCTGGCGGTGAAGTCGTGCTGGCCGGGCTGGGTGTGGATATGCAGCATATCTTAATACTATCACTTTAAAGAGTCGAGATAGGCCTGAGCCCGCTCTTGAAGAAAATCCCAACCCTTAGCGTCGGCGATGAATGCCTCGGGAGTCATAAGGACGAGCTTGGTGCCCTCATCGCCTAACTGCATTCCGGCTTCGCTGCCAGCAGCCAGCCGGGCTACCACAAAGTAGGTGGCCGTTCCCGGGTTTTTGATACTTGGGTACAGGCGCGCATAGGTAATGTCGCCTTCGCTGATATGCAGTCCGGCTTCCTCGTCGACTTCGCGGGCAAAAGTAGCGAACGGCGTTGCGTCCCCGGGGTCGGTGCCGCCGCCGAGCATATCAATAAAGCCGGGGTGGTCGGTCGTATTTTGGTCGCGGACCATCCCAATAGTTTTTTCGCCGATAAACACCAAACCCTTAACACCGGTTACCGCCGGATCCGGCTGGAAAAATTCCTTCATATGCTCATCATACCAAAACAAAAAAGCCAGGCAGTGCCTGACTCTCTTAATTCTGGGGCGAATGATGGGAATTGAACCCACGACCTCCTGTGCCACAAACAGGCGCTCTAACCAACTGAGCTACATCCGCCAAAGTGATTAACAGATCTACTCTAGCATTTTTTGGGCGAATATTCCAGCCCCTTATACATCTGTTTTATCATACCTCTTTGACGCAAGCACAAGTACAATCTTTTGCTAAGCATATGCTTGATTTTAAGGCAATTGTATGGTAGAATGGCGCAAAAGGAGATTGGTGGTATCTACCAAATGCCGGGCCCGGCGTAGTAGAAATCCCCGAGTACAGAGATATATGAAACAGTTCACTAAATACCTCAAGAAAATCCAGAGCGCCGTATTAGCGACGAGCCTAGTATGTAGTGTTGCGATATCCGCAGTGCCCATGGCTGCATCGGCCGCTCCGGCGGTATCAGCGCCGTTCACTAGTGGTGCAAAGGTATCGTTTACCTTTGACGACAGCCTGCAGAGCGCCGTTACCCAGGCCGCTCCAGTGCTTGCCAAGTATAACTACCCCGGCGTTGACTACGTTATTAGCGGTTGCGTCGGCATGGTAACCGTGCCTAACACCTGCGCCGCTAACCAGAATCTACCGTATATGACGTGGGCCCAGGTCGCTGCCCTTAAGAACACTTACGGCTGGGAAGTTGCTTCGCACACCGTAAGTCACCCGCAGTTATCCACTGACCGCATTAGCGGTATTATTACTGCCCAGCAGATGGTTGACGAAATCAACAACAGCAAGACAGCTATCGCTGCCGGATCTGGCGTTGACCCTGTTAACTTTGCTGACCCATACGGCGACTACGACAATATTTCTATCGCCGCTATCGCTAAAACCTACGAATCGCACCGCGGTTTTGCCGACATCGGCACGAACGCCTTCCCGTACAACGACTACCTGCTTAATGTGCAGCAAATCCAGGGTAACGTAACCGTTGCCGCAGCCAAGACGCTGATCGACCAGGCTAAGGCTAGCGGCCAATGGCTAGTTCTGGTGTTCCACGAAATCAAGGCCAGCGGCGCGAGCACCGCACTTGACGCTTACGAATACAACGCCGGCGACCTCGATCAGATCGCTGCATATGTCCAGAGCCAGAATATTCCGGTAACCGACATCGCCCACGGCCTGGCTAACAGCGGCACTAACCTGTTTGCCAACGGTACGTTCGACACCGCACCTGCCGCTGCCGACGACGCCGCCCACAGCACATGGTGGACTGACGACGCCGCAAACATCAAGCAGGATCAGGCCAACAACGGTAGCTACCCAAGCGCTGTCAACTCGATTGCAATGACCGGTAACGCTGCCTTTACTGGCGGCCGTGAATTGATCTCGCCAACCGTAGCCGTTGACCCGCTGCAAACTTACATTGTTAAGAGTTACGTTAACGTTACATCCACCAGCGGTGAAGTCGACTTCTTGGTTGACGAATACGATGCCGCTGGCACTTGGTTGAGCGGTAAGTATGTCGCCGGCGTCGCCGGTGCGACCGTCGCAACAACCATTGCGGTAAAGAATGTTAACTTCACCTACGTCCCTACGACCGCAACAGTTGCTAAGGCACGCGTCCAGGTTATCGTTAAAGGTACAGGCGCCAAGGCGTACGTCGACAACATTCAGATGTTCCCGGTCAGCGCCATCGGCAGCGCTACGACTACACCGCCAACTACGCTTGCCGGTGACCTGAACAATGACGGCAAGGTCAACTTAAATGACCTCAGCATTCTTTCGAACAACTGGAATAGTGTAACTGCAACCGCAGCTCAGGGTGACCTGAACGGCGACGGCAAAGTAAACCTGAACGATCTGTCAATTTTATCGAACAATTGGAGTAAATAAGTATGAAAATCGTACGCAATTTTATAGGTTTGCTGGCCGGCTTCGCCGTCCTGGCGACCATGGGCGCTTCTGCTTCGGCAGCTGGCAGTGCAACAATGTTAGTAAACCCTGCTAGCGGTAGCTACACCACTGGTAGTACCTTTACTGTAACTATTAGCGAAGACAGCGGCGCCAACGACGTTGACTCTGCTCGTGCTCAACTTAGCTACAACGCTGGAACTCTTGAAATCGTGGGCTACAGTACAGCTGGTAACCCTTTCACTACCTGCACTTCTCCAGCCAGCTATGGCGGCGGCAGTATTAACACTGGCGACTGCACGCTCCTTGGCGGTAAGAAGCAGGGGAACCAGCCGTTAGGTGCAGCAACCTTTAAGGTTCTGGCTAACAGTGGCTCCAGCAGTTTGACTTTCAGTAGTAGTTCTCAGGTTGTCAGTAATGGTGTTGACTCAGCTTTGAGTTTTGTGAATGGCGCATATAGCTATAGCGCACCTGCCCCTGCTCCTGCCCCCGTCAGCGGCGGCATGGGCGGTGGTTCAAGCGCCCCCGTTACGAGTAATTCATCCAGCAACAACGCGAACACTAATAGTACGGTTGCCAGCAACAGTACAACACCTGCCGCCAGCGACACCACGCCTGCTGCAAACGGAGAAGTTAAGGCTGACGCTACCAAGAAGAGCACTGCTAAGACTAGTGATAACACCAAGAAGAACGTGGCTGTCAAAAAGAGCAGCCGCACTGTTTGGCCGTGGATTATCCTGATCGTCCTTGGCGCTGTTGCCGTTGCTTACGGCATGCGCAACCGCAAGGCTGTCGTAACTGATAGCAAGGCCGTTGTGTCTGACGCTAAGCCTAAGACTGACAAAACCGTCAAGACAGTCGTCGGCAAGGCTGTTAAGACAGCCGCTGTAGTTCCAGTAGCTGCCAAGAAGGCCGCTACCCCTGTTAAGAAAACCACAGCTAAGCAGCCTGCAACCCAAACCCGCAAGAAGAGCGGCGAAAAAGCTGGCAAGAAGTCTCGCTAGACTTTACTACCGCACACAAAAAGACCGGCCACACGCCGGTCTTTTTTATTATCCGTATTACTGTTTGGCTGAGAAGTCGAGGTAGGTGAGTCCGAAGACGTCGGTTACCGGGATGCTGATAACAATCTTCTTTTGGCTGGGCGTTGCTACCGGCGTGCTGTATATCACGAATGGCTCCTTGGATGCAGTACTGTTGAACACTGTGGTTCGGCCAGCCGTCGCAAATAAGTACGAGGTGCCGTTAGAGGTCATGAACGTTGGCTGCACCTTAACCGGGTCTAACCCGAGGTCGATTGGGCTGGCTTTGGCGGTTGCGATATCATAGGCGCGGATTTCGTCGGTCGCAAAGTGGAAGGTGTGCCCTTGGGGATTGTTTTTATCCACTGCGGTGATGGTGTCCTCTTTGACGATTTTGTCAGTGTAGTAATAGAACGTTTTGCCGTCAGCGGACAGGTTCAACGGCGTACCGGCAAAGTGCGTGGCATCGGTTGTGAATACCTGAGTGGCTTTATTGGTGCGGGTATCAAACAAATAGAGCGTAGTTTTAGATTTGGCCGCAGTAGTTTCGTAGGATTGAGTGTCGAAGTTTGCGCTCGAGGTATTTGATCGTACTACAAAGAGGTTATCGGATAATTTAGTCCAGTAGCCTTCGGCTTTACTGGTTTCGTAGGCCGGATCGGTAAACGGCTGTTGGAATGTTTTAGCAGTTACATCGTAGGCAACGACGTCTGCATACGACGGGCCGTCACAGTTCAAGCAGCTATGAACGTTAAAATAGATGGTTTTTTCGTCTTTAGTAACATACCCCGGGGTGACCGCGCCCTTGAACTGACCCAGGCCGGTCTTGCCGTCAGCCGGCTTATAGGTAATGAGATCGGTTACGGCGCCTTTTTCGTCAACGACTGCCACTCGCTGCGTGCTGGCCAGGTTATCACGCTCGTAGAAGTATACCTTGCTGCCGTCGGCGTTCATGGCGCTCGGCCAAAAGGTTTTACTGACGGTGTTGGCCTTATTGGAAGTAACCTCGCTGAAGATAGTCTTAGGCGCGCTCTTGCCGTCCTGTAAGACGATATTGTTATGGTTAGTGCCGTCGGCGTCGTTGGTTGACGTGTTGGTAAGCGTGCGGATCGTACCGTTCGGTAGTTCGACGTACGCCAGGTACCCGTCCTTGACGGAACTAACTGTGGTAGCCTGTTGAGTATCGGTATCGAGCAATTGAATGTCGGTAGCGCTGTCTGGGCGGTTGGAAAACGCGACGTATATGTTGTGCTTAGCCGCCGTAGCCATGTGGGTAGTATTATTGGTGCTTGCGGCCGGTTTGGCCGGCTTATCGCGGAACATGAACCACCATACGGCGCCGCCCGCTGCCAGTAGGATTATTATGATAACAATAGCGAGCGCTCTGTTGCGGCTAGAGTGGTCAGGGTGAAAGACCGATGGCGCCGGCATGCCGAGTTCGTCATTTTCAGGTAGTGTGGGTAAAGGGTTATTCGGGGTAATGTTTGAGGGGGGTGTATTGTCCATATGCTTAGTATAAGTCACGCCGGCAAATTTTAGTTAGTAAAGCGCGGTTTACTTTTTGCTTAGGTATAGATCAGAATCCATACCGCCAAACAAGCGCACACGGAGGAACGTCGTGCGCATAAATATAACGTGCATGTACAAGCATGCGGCAAAAACGGCCGTTGAAACCACTAGTAACGCCCAGCCCACACTCCCGTCGGCTGACGCATGCTCCAGGCTGGTATGGACGAGCACCGTACAGAGCGGCACGAGCAGGCGTACGAAGAACACCGTGTAGACAATCCAACCCACCAGACTGATGGCGCGCAGGCCAACCCGTTTCGTTCCGGCGATAAATGTGGCATGGATTCTCGCGTCACGGCTGTGCAGTTCGCCCCACAACGTGGCTGAGCCTTCGGCCAGGCCGGATAAGCCGCGGATCAACATGTACGTAAGGCACCCAACGCCGATGGCGCAAATCACCAATAAGGTCTGGTACGTAAGCATATCGTTAAACAGGACGTCGTGTACGATGCTCGTTGTGCCGGTACGGTTTATGAGTTGCGTCTGCACGCCGTGGCTGCCAAATAACGTCTCATAGAATAATTGTTTGTGGTTAATATATGCCCAGGATTGCCAGGCAATAAACGAGACGCTCAGCAGCAAGACCGTTGCAATACTCAGTACGGACGGGGCTAGGAGGGCTAGGCTAGTTCTTAGTTTGTTCATATATCTATCTTATAACAGTTGCGCGACATTTATACTATTGACGTTAGCATTATTGTGGACTACTTTAAAGGTATAACTTTAAAAATCAAAAGTCTGGGTATAATCTTGTATCTACCACGTCGCTTGGCCAGCTTAGGTCCCAAAACAATAACGCTCGTCACAGTAGCCGCCTTTATTAGTATTGCCGCCACTACCATTTTTCCAGCTCGGGGAAGCGCGCTGTGCCAAGCGCCAGCTGCTAGCTTTGGTTCGGCGACGCTGACACTCAATGTGCCCGCTACAGCAACCTACCGGGTATGGACGCGTATGCAATCAACCGCTACGGCGGCCAATAAGTATTCGCTCGAGGTTGACGGCAGTAGTTGCTATTCCATAGGCGGCGCTACACTGCCGGCCAACACCTGGACCTGGGTTGATTATCAAGGCGGCAGCATAACGTCCAAAGTCGAACTTCCGTTATCACAAGGCAACCACAGCCTTAAGCTGATCGGCACTCAAGCCGGCGTACGTATCGACCGCATTGTTGCCGAATCCGATTTGGCCTGTGTGCCGCAAGGCGCGACTGCAGATTGTGTCACCCCCGGCGACAAGACCGTTCCCACAGTTACACTGACCGCTCCGGCTGCTAATGCGGCTCTGAGTGGCGTAACTGCCATCACAGCCGACGCCCATGATAATGACAAAATCGCTAAGGTTGAATTCTATGCCAACAGCCAATTACTCGGGAGTGATACCAGCGCCCCCTACACGTATAGTTGGGACACTAGCCTGTTAGGTAACGGCCAATACTCTGTAATTGCCAAGGCCTATGACGCAACTGGAAACACAGCTACCGATTCCCGCACGGTCACCTTAAAGAATGGCGACGCCCAGGCTCCGTCCGTGCCGGCCGCATTCACTGCTGCCGCTGTGGCCTACAACCGGATTGAGCTGAAATGGTCAGCCAGCACCGACAATGTCGCGGTAGCCGGTTACGTGGTGACCAGGAATGGCGTGACTATTGCCCGCCTCGGCACCGTAACGAACTATAGCGACACCCAAGTATCCGCTAATACTTCGTACAGCTACCAGGTCGCAGCTGTCGACGCAGCTGGTAATACCAGCGCCCAATCGGCCGTCGCGACTGCTAAAACGGCGAACCCGACAGACGGTCGCGCCCCGAGTGTTCCGCAGAATCTAACGCTTATTGCCGTCAGTTCCTCGCAGGTTAACGTGCGATGGTCAGCCAGCACCGACAATGTCGGCGTTACCGGCTACCAGGTAATCCGCCAAACAGGCGTGGCTCCAGCACAAAAGATTGCTACCGTTACTACCACTAGTTTCGGGGACACCACGCTCAAACCGTACACAACCTACACCTATATTATTAAAGCCGTCGATGCAGCGGGCAATGTGAGCGGCCGATCCCAATTCCAAACCGTTACTACCCGCGGTACGGCTAGGAAGAGCGAACTGCTCGGCACTATCCGCGACACGCAAAGCAAACCGATTCCGTACGCTACCGTTAGTTTCGTAGTGGACGGCAAGACACACGTCTACCAAGCCAACCGGGACGGCAAGTATGATATCGATAACGTGGCCGGTGGTTCGTATGTGATGGTCTTCCAAGCCAAAGGCTACAAAGCGCAGACCATCGCCCGTATCGTGCATGAAAACGCCCGTGTGGCACAAAACGCAATGTTGCAGAAACAATAGGGGATAATCATATGCAATCGACCGACTCAGTACCCCAACCTAACCCGACTGTAGGTGGCTATTCGGCAAAAAATAGGCGCTGGCCCATCATGATATCAGCCGCTGTGGCCCTGCTTGCACTTGGTGGCGCCGCATACTTTATGTCAGTCAATAACGGCGACGGTAAAACCGCCGACTTGGCCGACGCCCAGGTGCAAATAACCGACACAGGCTTTAGCCCGGCGACCGTCAAAGTTAAAAAAGGCCAGCGGGTAACCTGGTCTAACGATGCCGTCATACCGCGCCAAGTACTTGGTTCCAACGCTATGCCGGCCCTTAATACTGACGTGGTACTACAAGAGGGCGATACCGTCACGGTAACCATGGATCAGCCAGGTACGTATAGCTACCACGACGCCCAGAGCGTATCCGATATTAGCGGCACGATTATTGTAGAGTAAGGCAAAGGACATCATGGATAACTTCAAGTCAAAAATTACACGGCCGTTTCGCCAGTCCCGTACCGCCAAGGTAGCCGGTATTGCGGCCGCCATCGTCGTCGTTGTAGCTGGTGTTTTCGTGGCTCGTTCGATGGGCGCCGGTTATTTCTCGAGCACCGAGGCAGAATCGGCGACTTTGACAGCCGCCGCCACAGTGGTAACTGACAGTACGGCATCAGGCGGTAAGGCTGTCGAGTTTAAGGCCGCCACCACGCCGCCACCGACGATTCCCCCGGTAATCCCACCGACGACGACGCCACAGCCGTCTACCGGTTGGCCACAGGCTAACAACACCGGTTACCCCCACGGCCTGCCCGGCGACACTCGTACGCCAGTTACGCTGACCGACTATAACTGTGGTCACGACAGCAAGGGTAATATATTGCCTCTGAAGATTACAACCCCAATGACAATCGACTCAAGGATCATTCGCTGCCCGATAACTATTACCTCACCCGGGGTTGTCATCAAGAACAGCTTCATTAACGTAGAAGATGCTATGGCTATTACGGTTGACGCAGACAACGCCAACACGCTTATCCAGGACACCGAGGTTAGCGGTTTAGACGGCAACGGCCGGCCGACCGACACGTCTACCGGTGGTATTTCACTGATAGGCTGGGGTAGTTACCGGCTGATTCGCGTCAACGGGCACGGATCGGGAGACATTCTTCGTCCTAATGGTTCAGCTCAGGTGCTAGATTCGTGGCTCCATGACCCCGGCTGTTTAGGTGGCGAGTGCCACAATGACACTATTCAGGTTACCTCTGCTGACTGCAATATGAGCACGCAAAGCTACCTGGCTTCCAACAACCAGCGGTACTGCTTAGACTTTGAGCACAATAGCCTGCAGAACCCCAGTCAACAGACCAGCAATATTCTGATCAAGGCCGACCAAGGCAACATCCATGATGTCTATGTGAACAACAACCTGTTCAATGGCGGCGGCTATAGCTTCTACTGGTACGATGCCGGCTTCAGGTCCACTAATGGTACGGTAGTTAACAATCACTTCATGCGTTCGCCTGAAGCGGGCGGTGTCTTTGCCAAGGGCGGCTACTGGGGGCCAGTAGCTATCAACGCGGCTCAGAACCCTATCATCTGGACCAACAACGTCTGGGACGACACTAATGCGCAGATCGGACTCTAGGCCTGACTGTCTTTAGTTTCTTTGAGCCAAGCAACGGCTTGGGCCGTATCCTCGAAACCCTTGAATTTAGCTTCACGGTTAAGGTGTAGTACGTCTATTGTCGAAAAGAATAACGTCTGCACCCGGCTGCCCTTTAATACGATAGCTACCTTCTTAAAGGCGCGTAGCTTCCACAGAATGCCCATCGATTTAGTCTGGATCGGTATGCTTACGCCGGTCGTGTCGATGTCTCGTATGTCGTCGATTAACTTGTCGATATGATGTTCCTTGGCTAACGCTAACGCGGCATTGGCCGGTGCGTCCAGATTTTCGATGTCCAATGCGCCCCATGTTTTGAGGTGTATATAATCGTCTACTATCGTAACTGAAAACTGCCCTTTTTTGATATCCATAGTTTAATCTTACGTATCTCGTGGCTAAATACCAAACCGGTTTTGCTTTGCGAACAGTCGTGCGGCATACTATGATATCCGTAGACTATCTAATATATGTGGGGATGATTATAGACAAGCAACTTGAACACTTCCTAAAGGCTACCTGGGAGAGTCCAGTTTTTGGTGATACGTTCCCTAAAGCGCACGGCCGCTCGAGGTTGGCCTGGGCCAGGCGACAACTTGCCGATATCGCGGCGGCCATTGCGCCGGAGCTTATCGAAAAAGTATCAGCCGGCATGCCCGAATTGGACAGGCGTTCTGTTGAAAAAATCGTCAGCGGTGAAATTATCCCCAAAACGTTAGCCTTTTGCCCGGCGTTAACCATCGGGGAGCTTAATGACATACCGCGGCTGAGTGCGGTAGCGGTAGCCGTCGGGCTTATGTACTGGGGAGATCAGACGCTGGACCGTGGCGATACGGCCATGGCAGAGGCGATCATGCTGCTCGGTTCTAGTAACGCCCAAGCAGAAGCAAAAGTCAGCAAAAAGGCACGGTTGCGCTATGGCGCCCTGCGCCATATTCAAGAGAAAACCGATGCACTAGCCCGGCCCGAGGACGCGCCGTTTGTCCTAGCCTGCTTTTACGACCAGGTGCTGCATAACGAAGTGGCCATGCAGAAGCTAAGCCTGGATTATGTGGTGTCGGACAAAGCGCCGGCCTTCCTGACCAAGCATGGCCGAAGGGTCGCGGAAATCACAACGGTGAGCGCCGGCTTCCCCAGCATCTCATCATCCCTGTACGCTATTTACCGCCAGCATGAACCATCGTTGCCGCCACTTGCAGAAATATACGGTAATCCCGCCATGACCAATCTATTGCAAACGTGCAACGTAGTCGTACGACTGTGGGATGAACTTGGCGATTGGATGATGGATTCCGGCTACGATCCGCGCAAGGGCGAGTTCGTCATCAATCCGTTCAACCAATACGACTCTTCATGTGTCCAGCGATTCTGCGAGCTGGCTTTCATTGCTGACGCCGGGCAGGTAGCCGCGATACAACAAGCCTTTGCCGGCTTCCACGACAGTGAAGCTGCCCGGCAAGAGCACGGAGCGTACATACTCAAGACCTTACGTGATCACATCCGTCATTACATGAAAAACCTGCCGGCAGCTATACGCACCGACTTCGAGCTTTATATTAGATTATGCAAGCGGGTGATGGAAATTGGCTACGTTAACCGGATCGGCGATATAAATCTCAGTAAAGACTCCCCGGCAGATAACGCTCTGACGAACTCGAGGACTACTCAAGGTCGATTCCTCTTTTGAGTGCCGCACTGGTAGTTGCCATACACACGCCGTGTACGCACATCTCGAGTCCGTCAAGGCCAAGTTCCGGGAACATGCCCATGGCGTCTTTATTACGGTATCCCTGTTGGAAGTCGTCAATATCAAACCATTTGAGCATTCGATAGCCGGCCGGATTCGGCGCATCCGTACTTTCCGGTACTACAACGGCAACATTAGGCATCCCAATTGCTTCAATTGTTTGCACATTGGTTTGGGGGTCGTAATCCACGAAACTTTGGCCGAGCGTGAAGCTTTCTAGGCTTACGCGCAGCTTATTGGCGTGCCAGCTCAATAATTCGTCAAAGCCCACCTTCCGGGCTATGGCGTTGGCCACGAGACAACCGAGCGGATCGACGTCCATGGCGTCGCTATCCCTATAGGTGCGCCATTCGCGCACAAACGCCTGTTCGGTATCAGTTTGTGTTGCAACCTTACCGGTAAGCAGCACGGCCTTCGCCAGCGACACCCTTATTCGCCGCGTCGGTATGCTGACCACATTCGGATGTGTCGCGTTGGTTTCGGGGTTTCTGGGTCCGGCCAGAACCTGTGGGCCGTTCTCCCCTTGCCGTAATATGGTGAGTCCTAGCACCGGCGCATACGTACCGCCCTTAAAAAGAGCGCTATACTGCC